>NZ_JBXAEW010000011.1:84843-86580 GCF_056782315.1 Arthrobacter paludis | reverse complement strand
CCCTTTCTCCCCCCCCCCCCCCCCCCCCCCCCCCCCCCCCCCCCCCTCTCTCCCCCCCCCCCCCCCCCCCCCCCCCCCGCCACCAGCACCTCCGGAAGGACCACCGTGACGACGACAGCATCCCGGGCCGCCACGGGCTCCGACCCCGACGGCGTGCGCCGCGCGTTCGGCCGCTTCTGCAGCGGCGTCAGCGTCGTCACCACCCGCGGAGACGACGGCGTGCCGCACGGCGCCACCGCGAACTCCTTCACGGCCGTGTCCTGCGACCCGCCGCTGGCCCAGGTCACGCTCCTGCGGACCGCGCGGGCGGCGCGGATCCTCGGCAACGAATCCTTCGCGATCAACGTCCTCTCCGCCGGCCAGGCGGATGCGGCGCGGCACTTCGCCGGCGATGAGGCCGCGGCCGAGCCGGACTGGGAGGCCGACGGCGGCGTCCCCGTCCTGCGCGGCAACCTCGCCACCCTGCTCTGCCGGCCGTGGAACATCTACGACGGCGGGGACCACATCATCGTCGTCGGCGAGGTCGTCCGCCTCGACACGGCGGACGCGGAGCCGCTCGTGGCGTTCGGCGGCGGCTTCCGCCGCCTCGGTGGGCCGCTCGAGCAGCCCGCGGCCCCGGCGGCCGCGGACGACGGCGGCGCCCGCGGCTACGCGGCCGCCTACGCGTTCCGGCCGTTCGGCCAGGCGGACCACTAGCGCCGACCAACCACCCCGTCACCACCGACAGGAAAGGCAGCACCATGAACACGATCCGGAAGACCACCGCCATGGTTCTCGGCACGGTGTCGGGCACCTGCTGCGCACTCGCCAACACCGCCTGGAAGTCCGGCGCCGGCAGCCCCGCCATGGGGCCGCACGCCTGGGCCGGCTCCGAAGAGCCCGCCCGCGCCTAGGGCGGGCACGGCGCCGACGGGGCGCGGGGACAGCGTCGTCCCCGCGCCCCGTCGGCGTTCCGGGCCAGTCGTTCCGGCCCCGGGGCGCCCGAGCCCCGCCCCGGCAGGGCGCGTTCCCCGGGGCGCGTTCCCTCAGGCCCCCGGCGCGCGGTAGTCGTCGACGCCCATCCGGCGCAGCTTCGGGGTCCCGCCGAGCGTGCCGTAGTAGCTGCCGCCCAACCGAGCCAGGGGGTCGAGCAGCGTCGGGTCCGGCCGGCCCTGGGCGTCGAGGACCGACCGGTCGACGGCGATGTGCCGGACCAGCCCGAGGACCAGGAACGAGTCGCCGACAGGCACGACCCGCTCCAGCGCGCATTCGATGGCCGCGGGGGACTCCGCGATCCGCGGTGGGGCGACGGTGGCGCTGGGCTCCGGCGTCAGGCCGGCCTTCGCGAACTCGTCCACCCCGGCCGGGAACGGGGTGCCGGTCGCGTTCACGTACTCCAGCAGCCGGCGGGGCGCGAAGTTCACGGTGAACTCGCCCGTGGCCTCGACGTTGCGCAGCGTGTCCTTGCGCCGGACCGAGGTGAACTGCACGATCCCGGGATCCGCCGACGCGACCGTGAAGAACGAGTGCGGGGCGAGGTTTACGCGACCCTCCGCGTCCACGCTCGAGACCCAAGCGATCGGCCGCGGGATGACGAGGTTCGTCAGCAGCCGGTAGACGTCGAGGGCGGGCAGGTCCGCGGGGGAGTGGTCGATGCGCATGGCTTCATCGAAGCACAGGCCGGCGCGGCCGGCGCGGCCGGCCGCGCGCCACCGGCGGGGACGGCCCGCGGCGCGGCCCCCCCGCCGCCCCCGTTTG
>NZ_JBXAEW010000011.1:0-84833 GCF_056782315.1 Arthrobacter paludis | reverse complement strand
ATGTGGGTCCCCCAATCCCTCACAGTGGTGGGCCCCCCCCTTTCGCTCCCCCCCCCCGCCGCCCTAGTTGGCGACCGTGAAGCGGCGGTGCCGGTTCTTCGGCTCCTCCAGCTCGTCCAGGACGGCGACCGCGAAGTCCTGCGTGGAGATCGAGTCGCCCACGGGGGAGTCGACGCCCGTGGTGTACTCGCCCGTGCGCTCGCCCGGCTGGATCACCGGGGCCGGCGCGAGCATCGTCCAGTCCAGGCCGGAGGCGGAGTTGTAGGCCTCGAGGACGTGCGCCATCGTCAGCGACTCCGCCTTGTACGCCTCCGGGAAGTCGGGCGCGTCGACGAGGCGGTGGCCGCCGGCGTTCAGGGCGCCGGCGCCGCCGACGACGAACACCCGGGCCGGGACCAGCGTCTCGGTGATCTCCTCGTGCGCGGCCACGTACGGCCCGTGGTCGCCGCCGTCGCGCGACGGGGGGACGGAGAGGACGACGGCGTCGTGCTCGCCCGCGAGCCGGCGGTACGTCGCGAGGTCGCCGAGCTCCGCGGCGACCGCCGCCGTGCCCTCCACGGCCGTGCCGTGGCGCGTCACGGACGTGACTTCGTGGCCCCGGGAGAGCGCCTCCCGGACGATCTCGCGCCCCACCATCCCGGTGGCGCCGTACACGGCAATCTTCATGGGTCGTCCTTTCGTCACAACGATGCTGGTGGAGCAAAGGTATCCGCTGGATACCGGATACCTCAACGTCATATAGTTCCCCCATGGATACCGTGTCGCGGGATTTCAACGTCATGGTGCCGGACTGCCCGTCCCGCGCCGTGCTGCAGCGGATCGGCGACAAGTGGACGCCGCTGGTGGTCCACGCGCTCGAGGGCGGGCCGCTGCGCTTCTCGGCGCTGCGCGCCGCCGTCGGCTCCGTGACGCCGAAGGTGCTGACCCAGACGCTGCGGACGCTCGAGCGCGACGGGCTCGTCGGGCGAGCCGCCTTCGCCGAGGTGCCGCCGCGCGTCGAGTATTCGCTGACCGAGCTCGGCCGCTCACTGCTCGGGCCGCTGCACACGGTCCGCGAGTGGTCCGAGGCGCACGCGGCGTCGATCCTCGAGGCCCGCGCCGCGTACGACGACGAGGCCGTGATCCCGGAGGTGCGCGGTGCCTGAGAACGCGGCGGGAACGGCACCCGACCCCCACGGTCCGGCCGGGGCCTGGGCCGGCGACGGGGGCACCGGCCCCGGCGGCGGTCCGCGCTTCCACGGCGAGGCGGCGACGGTCGTGCTGCTGCGCGACGGCCGGCCCGGCCTCGAGGCCCTGCTGCTTGAACGTCCCCAGCGCGGCTCGTTCGCCGGCGCGTGGGTGTTCCCGGGCGGGCACGTGGACCCGGAGGACCTGGAGGCCGAGGACTCGGGCCCCGACGCCGCGTCCTTCGGCGCGGTCCGGGCCGCACGGCGGGAGGCCCTCGAGGAGACCGGGCTGGAACTCGACCCGGCCGGGCTCGTGGCGATCTCGCTCTGGATCCCGCCGGCGCAGGCGCCCAAGCGCCTGCTGACCAGGTTCTTCCTCGCCGCGGCCCCCGAGGGGCCCGTCCGGCTCAGCGCCGACGAGCACGTCGGCCACGCGTGGCTCGCCCCCGCCGAGGCGCTGGAGCGCCACGCGCGCGGGCAGATGCGGCTCGTCGCGCCGACTTGGGTGACCCTCCACGACCTCCAGGTCGCCGCATCCGTCCACGACGCCCTGGCCGCGGCCCGCTCCGCCGAGCCGCGCGAGTTCCACAGCCGCCGGCAGACCACTGCGGACGGGCGGCAGCTGATCCTGTGGTCGGGGGACGCGGAGTACGACGGCGACGCGGTCCCGGGCGCGGACCTCCCGTCGGGGCGCCGCCACCGGATGGACATCACGGACCTGCCCTGGGTCTACGAGCGTTCGCACTAGGCGGGCACCGGGTCCGTGGGCGGGCCATGCCGGTGGGCAGGACGACCCATCCCGGGGCCGGAGCGGAATGGGTCATCCGCCCGACGCGGGTGGGTGCGGCGCGAGCCTAGCGTGAAGGCATGAAAACGAACCCAGCCATCATCGAGACCGTCATCGTGGGAGGCGGCCAGGCCGGTCTCGCCACGGCGTACCACCTGACCCGGGCCGGGCACGAGTGCGTGGTCCTGGAACGCAACGCCCGCGTCGGCGAGCAGTGGCGCCGGCAGTGGGACAGCCTGCTGCTCTATTCCCCGGCCCGGTACGACGCCCTGCCGGGCCTGCCGTTCCCCGGCGACCCCTGGCACTTCCCCGGCAAGGACGAGGTCGCCGACTACCTCGAGGCGTACGTCCGGGAGTTCGACCTGCCCGTGCGCACCGGGGTCCGGGTCCTCCGGGTGCGGCCGGCCGCGGAGGGCCACCTCGTCGCCACCGACTCCGGGGAGTACCGGGCCCGGAACGTCGTCGTCGCCAGCGGGACGTACGGGCGGACGCCGGCGGTGCCGGCTGCCGCGGCCGAACTCGATCCGGGGATCGTGCAGCTGCACTCGAGCGAATACCGCAACCCGGGCCAGCTGCCGGAGGGCACCGTCCTCGTCGTCGGGGCCTCCCACTCCGGGTTCGACATCGCCCACGAGCTCGCCGCGACCCGGCACGTCGTGCTCGCCGGCCGCGACTGCGGACAGCTGCCACTGAAGTTCGGCACCCGCCAGCTGCGCCTGGCGTTCCCGTTGCTCTGGTTCGTCTGGGGGCACGTGATGGACCGGCGCACGCCCGTTGGCCGGAAGATGTTGGCCGAGGCGCGGTTCCACGGGGCCCCCGCCCTGCGGGTCAAGCGCGGGGACCTGGCCGCCGCCGGCGTCGAGCGGGTGACCGAACGCGTCGTCGGGGCCGAGGGCGGCCGCCCGCGGCTCGCCGACGGGCGTGTGGTCGAGGCCGCCGCCGTCGTTTGGGCGACCGGCTTCCGGCAGGCGTTCGATTGGATCGAGCCGGACGTCCTCGGCGAGGGAGGGTGGCCCCGGGAGGACCGGGGCGAGGTGCCGGAGGCCCCGGGGCTGTTCTTCACGGGCCTGTGCTTCCAGAGCTCCTTCCGGTCCATGCTGCTCGGCGGGGCGGGCGACGACGCGGCCCATGTGGCCGGCCGCGTCCAGGCCCGTGCCACGGCCTCCCCGGCCATGGCGGCCTGACGGACTGACAGCGGCAGGTGGCGGGCGTATCGTGGCCGGGAGAGGCAGGTGCGCCCGTGGCCGTTGCCGAGGAGCTGGAACGGGGACGCGAGGCCTTCGAGCGCCGGGAGTGGGCCGCGGCCTACGAACGGCTCGCCGAGGCCGACGCGGGAGAGGGCCTGTCCCCGGCCGATTTGGCCCGCTGGGCCACGGCCGCCTACCTGCTGGGCCTCTATGCCGAGTGCCAGCGGGTGCTCCAGGAGGCCCTCCACCTCCACGAGTCCGCGGGACGACCCGCCGAGGCCGCGCGGTGCTGTTTTTGGTTGGGCCTTGCGGCCCTGTTCGACGGCGACCAGGCCGTGGCCGGAGGCTGGTGGGGCCGGGCGGCGAGCCTGCTCGAGGACGCCCCGGATGCGGCGGCGGAACGCGGCTACCTGCTCGTTCCGGAGGCCATGCGGCGCGGCGCGGCCGGAGACGGCCAGGGCACGCTGGAGGCCGGGGACCGGACCGCCGCCAT
This sequence comes from Arthrobacter paludis, assembly GCF_056782315.1. Classification (NCBI taxonomy): domain Bacteria; kingdom Bacillati; phylum Actinomycetota; class Actinomycetes; order Micrococcales; family Micrococcaceae; genus Arthrobacter; species Arthrobacter paludis. The sequence goes on along the minus strand of NZ_JBXAEW010000011.1, from coordinate 81,200 downwards.
CGGACGGGAGGTCGGCGACGAGGACCTCGTGGCCATGGGCCTGCACGCCCAGGGGCGCGGGCTGTTGATGCTACCGGGGCGGGCCGGCGAGGGGCAGGCCAAGCTGGACGAGGCGATGGCGCACGTGCTCTCGGGCGGGGTGGCGCCGGTCTTCGCCGGGATGATCTATTGCAGCGTCGTCGAGGCGTGCCAGGAACTCGGCGACTTCGACCGGATGCGGCAGTGGACGGCCGCCCTGACGCGGTGGTGCGACCAGCAGCCGGACCTGGTCCCCTTCACGGGCCAATGCGCCGTCCACCGGGGGCAACTCCTGCGCCTCGACGGGGCCTATGCCCGCGCCGTGGACGAGTTCGACGCCGCGATCGAGCGGTACACGCAGGCTGGCCAGGCCCAAGCCGTGGGCCTGGCCCACTACGAAGTCGGCGAGGTCCACCGGATCGTTGGGGACGCGGCCGCCGCCGAGGCCGCATACCAACGCGCCAGCCGGGCCGGGTTCCAGCCCCAGCCCGGGGCCGCCCTGCTCTGGCTGCAGCGCGGCCGGGCCGCCGCGGCGCGGGCCGTCGTCGACCGGCTGGCCGGCGAGGACGCGCCCCCGCCCGCGCGGGCGCGGCTGCTGCCCGCCGTGGTCGAGGTGCGGCTGGCCGTCGACGACCTCCCCGGCGCCCGGGACGCCGCCCGGGAATTGGAGACGCTGGCGGACTCGCTGGAGTGCGCGTGGGTCGGCGCGCACGCGCACTGCGCCACCGGGCTGGTCCGCCTGGCCGACGGGGACGCCGCCGGCGCGCTGCCCGCCCTGCGCCGCGCCGTGCGCGCCTGGACCGCCCTGCGGGCACCCTACGAGACGGCGCGGGCCCGGGTCGCGGTGGCCCGGGCGTGCGCGGCGCTGGGCGACGACGACACCGCGCGGATGGAGGCGGACGCGGCGTGTTCGGCCCTGCGCGAGCTCGGGGCCGCCCCGGCGCACGACGAAGCCGCCGAACTGGCCCGCTCCCTCGCCGCGCGGCCGGCGGGCGGTCTCTCGCCCCGCGAGGTCGAGGTCCTGCGCCTCGTCGCGTCCGGGTGCAGCAACGCCGAGATCGCTGCGGAGCTGGTCCTCAGCACGAAGACCGTCGCGCGGCACCTGTCCAACATCTTCACGAAGATCGGCGTCACCTCCCGCACCGCCGCGGCGGCGTACGCGTTCGCCCACGGGCTGGCCTAGGGCCCGGGGCGGGCCCGCCGGGGCTCCCCGCGACGCGCGGCGCCCGCCGTGGCGCGGCGGAGCCTAGCGGGAGCCGGCGAGGGCGCGCTCGAGGACGGGCGCCAGCCGGCGCACGCCCTCGCGGATCGACTCCTCGTCGACCGCGCTGAAGGACAGGCGCAGCCGGTTGCTCGGCTCGTCGCCGGGCGTGAACGCGGCCCCCGGGATGAAGACGACGCCGGCGTCGATGGCCTCGTGCAGCAGCGGGTAGGTGTCCACGCCCTCGGGCAGCGTGACCCAAACGAAGAAGCCGCCCTGGGGCGTGGTCCACTCGACGCCGTCGGGCATGTGCTCGGACAGCGCGTCGAGCAGGGCCGCGCAGCGGCCGGCGTACAGCTCGCGGTACGTGTCGATCTGTCCGCGCCAGTCGTGCCCGGAGAGGTATTCGCTGATCAGCATCTGGTTCAGCGTGGGCGGGCACAGGGTCACGGCCTCGCTCGCGAGGTAGAACCGGCGGTGCAGGTGGCCCGGCACCAGCGCCCAGCCGATGCGCAGGCCGGGGGCCAGGATCTTCGAGAACGAGCCCATGTAGAGGACGTCGTCCGGGTTGGCGGCCCGCATCGGGGTGTGGGGCTTCCCGTCGAAGCGCAGGAGCCCGTACGGGTTGTCCTCCATGACGAGGATGTTCGCTTCCCGGCAGATGTCGACGACCCGCTGGCGGCGCTCCTCGGCGAGCGTGATGCCTGAGGGGTTGTTGAAGTTGGGGATCGTGTAGAGGAGCTTGATGCGCCGGCCCTCGGCGTGGAGCCGGCGGACGGTCCGCTCGAGCTCCTCGGGGACCAGCCCGTCGTCGTCCATGGGCACGGGGATCGGCTGGACCTGCTGCGCCTCGAACGCGTTCAGGGCGCCGACGTAGGTCGGGTCCTCCACGAGGACCACGTCGCCGGGGTCGCAGAAGACCTTCACCGCGACGTCCTGCGCGGACTGGGACCCCGCAGTGACCACGACGTTCTCCGGATCCGCGTCGGTGATGCCCTCCGCCGCCATCACCTCGCAGATCTGGGTGCGCAGCTCCTCGGTGCCCTGGCCGCCGCCGTACTGGAGCGCGACCATCCCCTCTTCCGCGATGATGCGGCGGGCCATCTCGCCGAGCTTGTCCAGCGGGAGGGACTGCAGGTACGGGTTGCCGCCCGCCAGCGAGACCAGGCCCGGGCGCATCGAGATGTCGAAGACGTCGCGCACGGCCGACTGCTTGATGTTCGCGGCACGCTCCGAGAACAGGGTCTCGTGGCGTCGGGAGGCCTCGGCGCGGGCCAGCGCCAGGTCGGTCTCGGAGGGCACGTTGGGGTCGAGGGCGCGCTTCGTCGATGTGGTCACGGCCACAGTCTCGCAAACGAGTTACCGAATAGGCAACAACCGTTCCCTACTGATGTTCCCTGGGGGAGGCGGCCTGCTCACGCGCGGCGACCCACGCGAGCACGTCGGCGGGCCGGATCCGCCGGTGCGTGCCGCGGTACTCGACCGGGATGGTCCCCGCGTCGGTCAGGTTGCGCATGTAGGTGTTGGACACGCCCGCCAGCTTCGCGGCCTGGGAGGTGTTCAGCCAGCGCTCGGCGGTACTCACGGTGACGGCCTCGCCCGCGGAGAGCCGGAGCAGCACGTCCATGACGGCGTCGACGGCGGCGCCCGGCAGGCGCACGGCCGTCCCGTTGACGAAGACGGTCGCGTCCGCCGACTCCTCGAGGGCGCGGGCCAGGCGCGCGGCGTCGGCCGCGGGCAGGGCCTCGTGGTGGGTGGTGCGGCTCAGCGCCGTGGTTTCCGAGGGCATGGGACCATCATGCCCCGGCGGTCCCGGTCCCGCGCCTGCCTGCTGCGCGCCCGGCGCCCGGCGCGGGGTGGCTTTCCGCGGACGGCCCCGATTCGGTACCGTGGACACCACGGTCTAAAGAAAGTACTGACCACTGCGCCCGTGCGTGCGCCCCCCATCCCGGGGCTGCCCCGCGCAGAGCGAGGCAAGGACGCCGCTGCCGCACCGCCCTCTGCCCGGAAGCGGCCGACGCCCGTCCCGCGCAATCCGCGACACGCCCGCTGGACTCAGACACTTTCAACGAAGGAGCCACCATGACCGCCACCGCCGGCCACCAGACCGATTCCGCCCCGATCAGCGAGGAGGAGATCTTCTCCTCCCACGAGGGCGGCAAGCTGACCGTCCAGACCACGATGCCGCTGGACTCCAAGCGCGCGCTGTCCATTGCCTACACCCCCGGCGTCGCCCAGGTCTCCCGCGCCATCGCCGCCGACCCGGCCAAGCACGCCACCCACACCTGGGCCTCCCGCCTGGTCGTCGTCGTCTCCGACGGCACCGCCGTGCTGGGCCTGGGCGACATCGGCGCCGCCGCGTCGCTGCCCGTCATGGAGGGCAAGTCCGCCCTGTTCCGCGAGTTCGGGGGCCTGAACTCCATCCCCCTGGTGCTGGACACGACGAACGTCGACGAGATCGTCGAGACCCTCGTCCGCCTGCGCCCGAGCTTCGGCGCGGTGAACCTCGAGGACGTCTCGGCGCCGCGCTGCTTCGAGCTCGAGCAGCGCCTCATCGAGGCCCTGGACTGCCCGGTCATGCACGACGACCAGCACGGCACCGCCGTCGTCGTCCTCGCCGCGCTCACCAACGCCGCGCGCGTCGCGGGCAAGGCGTTCGGCGACATGCGCGTCGTCGTCTCGGGCGCCGGCGCCGCCGGCATCGCCATCGCGGAGATCCTCATCAACGCGGGCGTCGGGGACGTCGTCCTGGTCGACTCCCGGGGCACCATCCACCGCGAGCGCAACGACCTCAACGCCATCAAGGCCGAGTACGCCGCGAAGACGAACAAGGACGACATCATCGGCGGCGTCGCCCAGGCGCTCGACGGCGCGGACGCGTTCGTCGGGGTCTCCTCCTCCAAGGTCGCCGAGGAGGACATCGCGCGGATGAACGAGAACGCGATCATCTTCGCCCTGTCCAACCCGGACCCGGAGGTCATGCCGGACGTCGCGGCCAAGCACGCCGCCGTCGTCGCCACCGGCCGCTCGGACTTCCCGAACCAGATCAACAACGTGCTCGCGTTCCCGGGGATCTTCCGGGGCGCGCTCGACGCCGGCGCGCGGAAGATCACCCCGGAGATGAAGATCGCGGCCGCGCAGGCGATCGCCGACCTCGCCGCCGAGGACCTGGCCGCCGACCACATCGTGCCCTCGCCGCTCGATCCGCGGGTCGCCGGCGCCGTCGCCGAGGCCGTCGGCCGCGCCGCCGCGGGCCAGTAGCAGGCCGGCCCCAGCAGGCCGCCGCGGCCCCGCCCCCGGTGTCGGGGGCGGGGCCGCGCCGTGTCGGGGGCCAGTACGACGGCGGGTCAGCGCGACGGTGGCGTCCCCCGGCGGGGCCTGCGGCCCCTGGGCGGCGGAGCCCCCGGCCGACACGGACTCCCGCCCGCGGCCCCGGGCGGGTACCGTCGGATTCCATCGATCCACCGCCCCCCGAGAAGGAGGTGGGCCCGTGGCGTCCCCCGTCAAGGTCCCGGCAGCGCACCACACGCTGCGCATCCTGAAGTACCTCGCCGCCCGCCGGGGGCCGGTCGCCGCGTCCGCCATCGCGTCCGCCCTCGACCTGCCCCGCTCCAGCGTCTACCACCTGCTGGCCGTGATGGAGGACGCCGGGTTCGTGATGCACCTGCCCGAGGAGCGCCGCTACGGGCTGGGGATCGCGGCGTTCGAGCTTTCCTCGGCGTACTCGCGGCAGGAGCCGCTCTCGCGGATCGGGCGCCCGCTGGTGGACCGGCTCGTCGACCGCGTGGGGGAGAGCGCCCACCTGGCTGTCCTCCACGGACGCGACGTGCTGTACGTCGTGGAGGAGCGCGCCAAGAACCGGCCCTCGCTCGTGACGGACGTCGGCGTCCGGCTGCCGGCCCACGTGACGGCGACCGGCCGGGCCATCCTCGCGTGGCTGCCCAAGTCCCAGGCCCGCGCGCTGTACCCGAACGCGGCCGCGTTCACCACCCGGCACGAGACTCCGACGACCGTCACGACCTACACCCAGCTGCGGCGCCTGCTCGACGAGACGGCCCAGCGCGGGTACGCCACCGAGGATGGGGACGTCACGCCGGACTTCGCGTCCATGGCCGTGCCCGTCCTGGACCACCAGGGCTGGCCGGTTGCCTCCGTGGCGGTCACCTACCTCAGCGACAGGCTGCCCGAGGACCGGCGGCCCGCCCTGCTCGAGGGGATCCGGGACGTCGCGGACGAGCTTTCCGCGAGGATCCACGGCCGCCGCGCGTAGCCTTTGGTATTTTCCTCACTGATACCCCAACGACTCGGCCGCCCAGCCGCGGAAAGGAACGCCGATGCGCGCCACCGACCCCTCGCCGCTGGTCGCCTCGGTCGCCGCGGAGATCCTGCGGCACGTGGCCGAGGCCGGCCTGCCGGAGGGTGCGCGGCTGATCGAGCGGAAGCTCGGGGAGCGGCTCCGCGTCTCCCGTTCGCCCGTGCGCGAGGCGCTGCGCCTCCTCGAGGCCGACGGCGCGGTCCGCCGGGCCGAGCGGGGCGGCTACGTGGTCGCCCTCCCGCCGGAACGCCTCCCCGCCCCCGCCGTCGGCCCCACCGGGGCCTCCACCGAGGAGCGGTACCACCGGATCGCCACGGACCGGCTCGAGGGGCGCCTCCCCGACCGCGTCACGGAGAGCCAGCTCATGCGCAGCTACGGCTTCACCCGGGCCGAGCTCGCCGAAACGCTGCGGCGCATGTCCAACGAGGGGTGGATCGACCGCGCGCCCGGCTACGGGTGGGAGTTCCTGCCGACGCTGGACTCGTTGCGGGCGTACCGGGAGAGCTACCGCTTCCGGCTCGTCATCGAGCCCGCGGCGATCCTCGAGCCCACCTTCACGCTCGACGTCCCGGCGCTGCAGCGGTGCAGGGAGCAGCAACAGCGGCTCGTCGACGGGGCGATCTGGGAGGTGTCGCCTGCGGCGCTCTTCGACGCGAACACCGCGCTGCACGAGTCGGTCATGGACTGCTCCCGCAACGCCTTCTTCGCCGAGGGCCTGCGCCGCGTGGACCGGCTCCGCCGGCTGATCGAGTACCAGAAGGCCCTGCCCCGGGACCGCGCCCTCGCCCGGTGCCGAGAGCACCTCCAGCTCATCGACCTGCTCCTGGCCGGGCACAACGAGGCCGCCTCGGCGTTCATGCGCGAGCACCTCAGGAGCGCCGGCGAGGAGAAGACCGCCGCCCCGGAGGAGTAGGCCGCCCTCCCTGGCGACGGGGGCGACGACGGCGGGGCGACGGTGCCGGGGCCGGGGGTGCCGGAGCCGGCGTCACCGGCGGAGCGTCTTCTCCAGGCCGCTGACGCCCAGCAGGGCCGTGGTGAACCAGATGGCGCCCGCGGGGCCCCAGCCCACGGCCGCGGTGCCGGCGGCCAGCGGCAGCACGACCTGGCCCAGCCGGTTGCCCATGAGCCGCACGGCCAGGGCCGCGCCCCGCCAGCGGGCCGGAACGGACATGGACACCAGCGACATCGTGATCGGTTGGCCCAGCCCGAGGAAGAACCCGCCGAGGCCGAGGAACGCCGCGGCCCACCAGGGCGAGGAGATCAGCACGGGGGGCAACGCCAGCGCCGCGCCGGAGCCGTAGAGGCTCGCCAGCAGGAGGGTCCGCCGCGAGAACCTGGAGGACAGCCAGGGCAGGAAGGCGCGGGAGAGGATGGACGCGCCTCCGCGGACCGCCAGCAGCGCGCCCACGACGGCCGGGGCGACGCCCGCCCGCTCGCCGACCACCGGCAGGAACGCGGTGAGGATATCGAGCATGGCCAGCAGCGACAGCGACGCCAGCATGTGCGAGCGCATCCCCGGGAGCGCCAGGATCCGGGCCATCGTCGCCCGGCCCTCCTGCGCCCCGGGACCGTCCCCGGAAGAGGCCCGGCCGCCCCCGGAAGAGGCGCGGCCGCCCGCGGACTGGGCCGCCCCCGCGTCCGCGGGTTGGCCGGCGCCGTCCGGACGCACTCCGTCCGCCGGCCCTCCGTCCGCCGGCCCGGCGCCCGCCCGGCGGGGCTGCGCCCAGGCGGTGGCCAGCGCGGGCACTGCGAGCAGCGACACGGCCGCCCCGATCCAGAGTGCCAGCGCGACGTCGGCGGCCCGCTCCGGGGAGGCCGTCGCGCCATGGCCGCCCAGGATCAGGCCGGCGGCCAGCGGTCCGGCCAGCTGCCCGGCCGCGTAGGCCGCCGTGAACCAGCCGAACCCGCGGTCCAGCTGGTCGTCGGGCAGCCAGCGTGCGACGGCCGCCTGGCCGGCGATGGTGAAGACGAGGTGCCCGAGCCCGAGCAGCGCGCTGCCCGCGGCGACGGTGGGCACTCCCGGGGCCGCCGCGAGCCCGGCCGCGCCCACGGCGAGCAGCACGGCGCCGCCGCTCATCATGTGGCGCAGGCGGCCCACCCTGGCCGTGACCCGGCCCAACCACATCGCGCTCACGAGCGGAAGCAGCGCGTAGACCGCGGTCACGAGGCCCACGACGAGGGGACCGGCGCCCAGCCCCAGCAGCTTGTACGTCGTCACCGGGCGCACCAGGTTCAGGGCCGTCTGGGTCAGCAGGGCGGCGGCCACGAGCAGCCAGAGCCACGCGCCCGCCCGGAGGGCGCCCCTCATCGTGGCTCCCCAGGGACGGCCCAGCGGGGACGCCGGGAGGCGGCGCGCGACGGGCGCGGCCGACGGGTGCCGGTGGGGCCGGCCACTGCCGGGGATTCGTTCGGGGACACGTTGGTTTATGTTATCCGCAAAATGCCATCAGGCGCGTCCCGGGTCGCGGGGGCGGTGGCCGGCGCCACGGCCAGGACCACGAGTGCGGCGCCGACGATCCCCAGCCCGGCCCAGCCCGCCGGGCCGAGGCGCTCGCCGACGACGGCGACGGCCAGGACCGCGGCGACCGCCGGCTCGCTGAGCGTGATGGTGGTGGCCGTGCTGGCCGCGACGCGCGCCAGGCCGTACCCGAAGAGCAGGTAGCCGAGGAACATCGGGACCAGCGCCATGTAGGCCGCCACCGCGAAGGCCTCCGGCGTGGCGACGAGCGGGGCCCCGGTGAGGGCCAGCATCGGCAGGAGCAGCGCGCCGCCCGTGCCGAAGACGGCGCCCATCGAGGCGGCGCGGCCCACGCCGCGGTGCATGAGGCTGCGCGCGGCCCACGAGTACGTCGCGTAGGCGGCCCCCGCGACGAGGCCGAGCGCGATGCCGGCCAGCGTCGGGCCGGCCTCGCCGGCGGCGCCGGTGGCCTTGGCGAGACACAGCAGCGTGCTGCCGACGATGCCGAGCCCGGCGGCGAACAGCCACCACCGGCTGACCGGGGCGCGGTGCGCCAGCCACTCCAGCACCCCGGAGGCCAGCGGGGCGGAGGCGAGCGAGACGACGGTGCCGATCGCGACGCCCGCCAGGTGCATCGAGCCGTAGAACGCCAGCGGGTAGACGGCGACGGCGGCCGCCCCCAGGCCGACCAGCCGCGCGTTGCGGCGCAGCTGCGGCCGGGCGGCCCGGAGCGCGGGGAGTGCGACGGCGGCCTGCAGGAGGCCGCCGAGGCCCATCGCCGCGGAACCGATCGCCAGGGGGCCGGCGGCGGGGGCGAACGTCGCCGCCGTGCCCGTGGTGCCCCACAGGATGGAGGTCGCCGTGATCGCGGCGAGGGCCCCGGTCCTGCCGCTCCTCACGCGGCGTCCAGCCAGGACGCGGCGACGGCGCGGGCGCGGGCCAGCCGGTCGGGCGACCCCTCGAGGCCAGCGCGCGAGACGGCGCCCTCGAGCAGGAACGCGAGCTGCTCCGCCCGGGCGGCAGCGCCCGCGGCGCCCGCCAGCGCGTCCGCGAGGATCGCCTCGACCTGTTCCTTGTGCCGGCGGACCGCGTCCCGTCCGGGGGATCCGGCGGGCAGTTCGGCGGCGGCGTTGAGGAGCCCGCAGCCCCGGAAGCCGTGGACGTACGCGGCGCCGGCGTGGTCGAGGTAGGCGTCGAAGACGGCGAGCACCCGCTCCCGCGGCGTCTGGGCGTCCGCGGCCCGCCGCTCGTGCAGGTCCAGCCACTCGCGGTGGCGGGCCTCGAGGTACGCGAGGACCAGCTCGTCCTTGGACGCGAAGTTGTTGTAGAGGCTCTTCCGTGCGACCCCGGCCCGCTCGGTGATGGAGTCGATGCCCGTGGCGGCCATCCCGTGGGCGTAGAACAGCTCCGCGGCGGCCTCCAGCAGCCGTTCGCGGGCGGGGCGCGGCCGCGGCGTCGTCGTCGCCATGGGAACCTCCAGTCGCTAGTAGTTAGACCAGTCTACCTATGGGCTTCGTGCGACGCGCAAGGCCCCGGCGGGAGCCGGGCCCCGCCGTCGGGCGCCTTGTCTGGCATCCCGGACAGGCCTTGCCGGAACCCCGTGGTTGCCGGGCTCCCGAGGGGGTTTCATGGAGATATACCCCCGGGCCAGTGGCCCGCACCACACCTCGACCCGAAGGCAGGAACCCACGATGGCCCTTCCCGGAGCACGCACCGTCCGCGCCGCCCGCGGCACCGACCTGACGGCCAAGAACTGGCAGAGCGAGGCAGCGCTGCGCATGCTGCACAACAACCTCGACCCCGAGGTGGCCGAGCGCCCGGACGACCTCGTCGTCTACGGCGGCACCGGCAAGGCCGCCCGCACGTGGGAGGCGTTCGACGCCATCAGCCGCACCCTCGAGACCCTCGACCCCGACGAGACGCTGCTGGTGCAGTCCGGCAAGCCCGTCGGCGTCTTCCGCACGCACGAGTGGGCGCCGCGCGTCCTGATCGCCAACTCCAACCTGGTCGGCGACTGGGCCAACTGGCCGGAGTTCCGCCGCCTCGAGGCCGAGGGCCTGATCATGTACGGCCAGATGACGGCCGGCTCCTGGATCTACATCGGCACCCAGGGCATCCTCCAGGGCACGTACGAGACGTTCCACGCGATCGCGAAGAAGCGCTTCGGCGGCTCGCTGGCCGGCACGCTCACGGTCACCGGCGGCTGCGGCGGGATGGGCGGCGCCCAGCCCCTGGCCGTCACGCTCAACGGCGGCGCCTGCCTGATCGTGGACGTCGACGAGACCCGCCTGCGCCGCCGCCTGGGCAAGCGCTACCTCGACGACGTCGAGACCGACCTCGACGAGGCCATCCGCAAGGTCCAGGCCGCCAAGGCCGAGCGCCGCGCCCTCTCCGTCGGCTACGTCGGCAACGCCGCCGAGGTCTTCCCCGAGCTGCTGCGCCGCCACGCCGCGGGGGAGCTGCACGTGGACATCGTCACCGACCAGACCAGCGCCCACGACCCGCTGTCCTACCTGCCGACCGAGTACACCGTCGAGAACTGGCACACCGAGGCCGAGGCCGACCCGGAGGGCTTCACGAAGAAGTCCCGCGAGTCCATGGCCGCCCAGGTCAAGGCCATGGTCGAGTTCCAGGACGCCGGCGCCGAGGTCTTCGACTACGGCAACTCGATCCGCGACGAGGCCCGCCACGCCGGCTACACCCGCGCGTTCGAGTTCCCCGGCTTCGTCCCCGCCTACATCCGCCCGCTGTTCTGCGAGGGCCTCGGCCCGTTCCGCTGGGTCGCCCTCTCCGGCGACCCGAAGGACATCGAGGTCACCGACCAGGCCATCAAGGAGCTGTTCCCGGAGAACGAGCACCTGCACCGCTGGATCGACGCGGCCCAGGAGCACGTCGAGTACGAGGGCCTGCCGGCCCGCATCTGCTGGCTCGGCTACGGGGAGCGCCACAAGGCGGCCCTGAAGTTCAACGAGCTCGTCCGGGACGGCAAGGTCTCCGCGCCGATCGTCATCGGCCGCGACCACCTGGACTCCGGCTCCGTCGCCAGCCCGTACCGCGAGACCGAGGGCATGAAGGACGGCTCCGACGCCATCGCCGACTGGCCGCTGCTCAACGCCCTGACCGCCGCCAGCTCCGGAGCCACCTGGGTGTCCATCCACCACGGCGGCGGCGTCGGCATCGGCCGCTCGATCCACACCGGCCAGGTCTCCGTCGCCGACGGCACCGACCTCGCCGCGCAGAAGCTGGAGCGCCTCCTCACCAACGACCCGGGCATGGGCGTCATCCGCCACGCCGACGCCGGCTACGAGCGGGCCCTCGAGGTCGCCGACGAGCGCGGCGTGCGGATCCCGATGCGCGAGAACTCCCGCGCCGGAGCCTCCGCCTAGCCAGCCCCCAGTCCGGGCGCCGGGCCGGACACCGGCCCGGCGCCCCCACCAACCCCGAAAGGCATCCCATGACCGCCACCACCGCCACCGGGACCGTCGTCCTCGGGCAGTCCGGCACGACGGCCGAGGACGTCGTCGCCGTCGCCCGCCACGGCGCCCACGTGACCCTCGACCCCGCCGCCCGCGAGCACGTCGCCCGCGTCCGCGCGGCCGTCGACGAGATGGCCGCCTCCGACACCCCCGTCTACGGCGTCTCCACCGGGTTCGGCGCGCTCGCCACCCGCCACATCCCGCAGGAGCAGCGCACCCAGCTGCAGAAGTCCCTCATCCGCTCGCACGCGGCCGGCATGGGGCCGGCCGTCGAGCGCGAGGTCGTGCGCGCCCTGATGTTCCTGCGCGCCAAGACCCTGGCCACCGGCCGCACGGGCGTGCGCCCCGTCGTCCTCGAGACCATGATCGCCCTGCTCAACGCCGGCATCACCCCCGTCGTCCGCGAGTTCGGCTCCCTCGGCTGCTCCGGCGACCTCGCGCCCCTGTCCCACTGCGCGCTCGTGCTCATGGGCGAGGGCGAGGCCACCGGCCCCGACGGCGTCGAGCGGCCGACGGCGGAGCTCCTCGCCGAGGCCGGCATCGAGCCGGTGACCCTCGTGGAGAAGGAGGGCCTGGCGCTGGTCAACGGCACCGAGGGCATGCTCGGCATGCTGCTCATGGCCTTGGCCGACCTGCGCGACCTCGCCGACGTCGCCGACGTCACCGGCGCCATGTCCGTCGAGGCCCTGCTCGGCACGGACCAGGTCTTCCGGCCGGAGCTCCACGAGCCGCTGCGCCCGCACCCGGGCCAGGCCACCAGCGCCGCCCGCATGCTCGGCGCCCTGGACGGCTCCCCGGTCGTGGCGTCGCACCGCGAGGGCGACACCCGCGTCCAGGACGCGTACTCGCTGCGCTGCTCCCCGCAGGTCACCGGCGCGCTGCGCGACACGATCGACCACGCCGCCACCGTCGCCACCCGCGAGCTCGCCGCCGCGATCGACAACCCCGTGGTCCTGCCGGACGGGCGCATCAGCTCCAACGGCAACTTCCACGGCGCCCCCGTCGCCTACGTGCTGGACTTCCTGGCCATCGCCGCCGCGGACACCGGCTCCCTGGCCGAGCGGCGCACCGACCGGATGCTCGACCCGGCCCGCTCGCACGGGCTGCCGGCGTTCCTCGCCGACGACCCGGGCGTCGACTCCGGCCTGATGATCGCCCAATACACGCAGGCCGGCCTGGTCTCCGACATGAAGCGCCTGGCCGTGCCCGCCAGCGTCGATTCCATCCCGAGCTCGGCCATGCAGGAGGACCACGTGTCCATGGGCTGGCACGCCGCCCGCAAGCTGCGCCAGGCCGTGCTGAACCTGCGCCGCATCCTCGCCGTCGAGCTCGTCGCCGCGGCGCGCGCCCTCGACATGCGCGCCCCGCTGGAGCCCGGGCGGGTCTCCGCCGCGGTGCTCGGGGTCCTGCGCGAGCGCGTGCCCGGCCCCGGGACGGACCGCTTCCTCTCCCCGGAGCTGCGCGATGCCGAGGAGCTGCTCGCCGAGGGCGCGATCCAGCGCGCCGCCGAGGCCGCGATGGCCCGCTAGCTGTACTACCCCGCGAGGTTGGTGACGCCGGCGGGGGTTCGGCTGACCGGAGGCCGGCCTCCGAGTGCGGTGTGAGGTCGAGTGTAGTTGTAGCGGTCTAGGAAGCCTTGGAGGGCTGCGACGCGTTCGGCGTTGCTGGTCCAGGCCTGTTGGCGGGCCCACTCGCGGGCGAGGGTGCGTTGGTAGCGCTCGACCTTGCCGTTGGTCTGCGGGCGGTAGGGGCGGGTCCACTTGTGCCGGGTGCGGGATTTGGCCAGGGCGGTGTTGAACAGCCAGGAGCGGTAGCAGGATCCGTTGTCGGTCAGGACCCTGCGGATGCGCTTGATGCCGTGGTTGCGGAAGAACTTCACCGCCCGTTCCCAGAACGCGGCGGCGGTGGCGCCCTTCTCGTCGGGCAGTTCCTCGGTGTAGGCCAGTCGGGAGTGGTCATCCACCGCCGAATGCAGGTAGACGTACCCGGCGCGGGCCCCGGCGTTCTTGGCCCGGCTGGTGGACTTGTGCTGGGCCGAGCCCCGGCCGTGGATGGCCCAGCCGCCGCCGTCGGGGATGCGCCCGATCTTCTTGATGTCGACGTGGACCATGTCCCCGGGCCGGTCCCACTCGTAGCGGCGGACCGGTTCGCGCAGGTCCTCCCCGTCCACGTCGATGTCGCGCAGCCGCGCGATCCCGTGCCGGTCCAGGATCCGGTGGATCGTCGAGGCGGGCACGTGCAGGCCCTCCTCGGCGAGCTTGCCCACCAGCTGCACGGGCCCGACCTTGTGTTTCCGGCGCAGCTGGCACACCCGTGCCTCGAGGTCGGGGGCGGTCTGGTTCGGTCTGGACCCGGGCCGGGAGGACCGGTCCTGCAGCCCGGCCTCGCCCTCGTCCTGCCAGCGCGCGTACCAGCGCCCCAGCGTCTGGCGGGCGATGCCCGCCTCGGAGGCCACATGGCAGATCGGCCGGCCCGCGTCGACGCGCTCGCACAGGCGACGACGGCCTTCCGGAGTAAGCGGGGCGTTACGGTGGGACACGAGAGCCTTTCCTTCCGTTGGTGTTGCCTCTACATCCACCGACTCAGGAAAGGCTCTCGTCGTTCAACCACCCACGCCGCGCGTCACCAACGTTCCTAGGCAGTACAGCTAGCGCCCGGCAGTCCGGCCGCCGCCCCGTCCACGCGGGGCGGCGCCCGGCGCCCCGCCGCCGCGAACGGCAACGGCCGCCGCACCCCCCAGGGGGCGGCGGCCGTTGCCGTGGTGCGGGCTACGCGCCGGACGCGCGGTGTTCGGCGACCACGGTGTGGATCAGCCGGGCCGCGGCCCGTGCCGTGCGGGCATCGACGTCGAGGGACGGGTTCAGCTCCACGACGTCGGCCAGGGCCAGCTTGCCGGAGGCGGTGGCCTGGCGGACGACGTCGTGCACCACCTCGAACGGCACGCCGTACCCGGCCGGTGCGCTGACGCCCGGCGCCACGGCGGCCGGCAGCACGTCCAGGTCCACGGTCAGGTAGAGCACGTCGACCGAGTCGATGAAGCCCCGCACGAAGTCCCTGACCCGCTCGAGCTGGAGCAGGCCCGCCTCGTCGTCGCGCAGGTGGCGCACGCCCAGCCGCTCGGCGGTGTCGAAGAGGACGCGCGTGTTGTTGGCCGGGCTGATCCCGACGACGGCGTAGTCGAACCCGCGCCCGGCGGCCTCCTCGTCCCGGGCGATCTGCAGGAAGGGGGTGCCGGAGCTGGCGACCTCCTCGTCGCGCAGGTCGAAGTGCGCGTCCAGGTTCAGGATGCCCAGCCGCGGGGCGGCGCCGCCGCGGGCGCGCAGCAGCGCGGAGCCGGCGAGGCCGAGGTAGGAGGCGTAGGCGGTCTCGTGGCCGCCACCGAGGACGACGGCGAGGGCGCCGCCATCGAGCACCTCCGCGACCCGCTCGCCGAGGCGCGCCTGCCCCGCCTCCAGTTCCCTGCCGGACACGGTGGTGTCGCCGGCGTCCAGCAGGGGGCCTGCCGCGTCCGGGAACGCCAGCGGGGCCAGGGCGGAGCGCAGGGCGTCGGGGCCGGCGGCCGCGCCGGTGCGGCCCCGGTTGCGGCGGACGCCCTCGTCGGAGGCGAAGCCGAGCAGGACCGCGGGCCGGGCGCCGGTGTCCGCCGCCGGGGAGTCCGCGGCGGGGCCCCAGGGCCGGACTGCGGTGTGCCAGCGCAGGTGCTCGGGGCCGGGACCGTCGTCGCGGCCGGACCAGGCGGCGGACAGCGCGCCGGGGGTCCCGGGGCGCGGGGAATCGAGGGACTGTTCCGTCATGGTCCCAGCACACCGCGCATCGGCCGCGCGATCCAGCCGGGTGCGGCCGGTACTGTCCGGGATTCCGGACGCGGACGGGGACGGTGATGGCGAACGGTGCGGGACGCGGTGCGTCATGTGACGGCGCATGACTGCATCGCGCACGTCATCGACTGCGGTACAGGCGTCATGTGACGGCGCGCAACGGAAGTCTGCGGCGCATGAAGCCGGTGCTGGCCGGGCCGTTCCGGCCGCCGATACAACGGATGGGACAGCCGACCGGCCCCCGCCGGCGGACGCGCAATCCAGGAGAAGCACCGTGAAAAACCGCCAGCCGGCGTACCCCAGACCACCATTGAGCCCCGTGAGCGGCAGCCGACGGCGCGGTGCCGCGACCGCGGCAGCCGCTCTCGCCGCCGTCCTGGCGCTCACCGCCTGCTCCGACAGCGCAGAAGCGGGGAGCGGTGCCCCTGCGGGCGAGCCGGTCCGCGGCGGGACCCTGGTCTACGCAACGGGCGACAACGAGCCCCCCTGCCTCGACCCCATCGTCACCGGCAACGTGCCCCAGGCGCTGGTGTCCACGCAGTACCTGGAACCGCTGTTCTTCCAGAACCAGCAGGGCGGGATCGAACCGTGGCTCGCCGAGTCGTGGGAGTGGTCCGCGGACCGGCTGTCCCTGGACGTCACCGTCCGCGACGACGTCCACTTCACCGACGGCCAGCAACTCAACGCGGAGACCATTACCGCGAACGTCGAGTACATCAACGACCCCGACACGCTCTCCAGCACCGCGCGTCTGGCGATCGAGAAGATCGAGTCCGTCGAGATCGTCGACGAGTTCACCGCCCGGATCCACCTCTCGGCGCCCGACAACGCGCTGCTGGAGCACTTCGCCCAGGTGTGGGTTCCCATCCAGTCGCAGAAGGCCCTCGCCCGCGGAGCCGAAGAGAACTGCCTGTCGCCCGTGGGAACGGGTCCCTTCACCGTCGCGGGATGGGAGAAGCAGCGACAGATCACCCTGGTCCGCAACGACGAATACCACACGCCCGCCCCGACGGCCGGCCACACCGGCCCCGCGTACCTTGACCGGATCGTGTGGCGGTTCCTGCCGGACCACGCCGCCCGGTTCGCGGCGCTGCAGTCCGGGGAGGTCGACGTCATCGACGTGATCCAGCCCCAGGACGCCGTCGCGGCCAACTCCGACCCGGCGTTGGACACCCTGATCGGCTCCCGTCCGGGGCACGTCGTCAACCTCGCGCTCAACACCAGGCGGGCCCCCTTCGACGATGTCCGGGTCCGCGAGGCGTTCGTCCGCGCCGTGGACATCGACGCGGCCCTCAAGAGCATCTTCCTCGGCACCGTCGAGCGCTCGAACTCGATGCTGAGCAGCATCACCCAGTACAACCTGCAGGAGCCGGAGGTCTTCGCGACGGACCCCACGGAGGCGAACCGCCTGCTGGACCAGGCCGGCTGGACGGGGCGCGACGAAGCGGGCTACCGGACGAAGGACGGGAGGCGGCTCAGCGCGACCGTGCTCCAATCGGACGCGGTCCTGGTGCCGGTCCCCGTCCTGGAGCAGTTCCAGGCCACGCTCAAGGAGATCGGCTTCGAGCTCCTGATCAGTCAGGAGGAGCCGAGCACGTTCACGGAGAAGCGCAACGCCTGGCAGTACGACGCGGTGCCGCTGTACTACACGAAGAATTCGCCGGCCGTCCTGAACCTGACCCACGACTCCTCGCAGAGCGAGTCCCTGATCAAGGGCGGCTACCACTCCAACGCCAACGGACTCGACGGACCGGTCGCCCGCAGGATCGATGCGGCCCTCCGCCGCGCCGCGGCCACGGGCGACACCGCCGAACGCGGCCGCCTCTACACCGAAGCGCAGCACCTCATCGACTCGCAGTACGTCAACCTGCCCATCTTCGACCAACAGACCCGGCTCGGGTTCCGCTCCGACGTCGAAGGAGTCCGGCTCCTCTCCCCGCTCGGCATGCCCACCTTCTACGACACCTGGTTGGATCGCCCATGACCACGACACCAGCACCCGCTCCGACCGTCCCCGCCACGGACCCGTCCATCCGCCGGTTCCTCGCCCCCGTGGCCCGCCGGCTGGCCGGTTCCGGCTTCGTCGTCTGGGCCGTCGCGACCCTCGCGTTCTTCGCCCTGCGACTGGTCCCCGGAGATCCCGTGGACGCCCTCCTGGGTGGCCCCGGAAGCAACGCCACCGAGGAAATGCGCGAACAGGCCCGCGCCGAGAACGGCCTCGACCGCCCCCTCGGCGTGCAATACCTCGCCTACCTCGGCCGGCTCGTGCAGGGAGACCTCGGCACCTCGTACCAGCTGCGGCAGCCGGTGGCCACCGTCCTCGCCGAGCAGTTGGGCAATACGCTCCTGCTCGCCGTCCTGGCCCTGGCCGCCGCCTGGGGCATCGCCCTGGCCCTCGCCCTGTGGGCCGCCCGCGGCGGCAGGACGGCCGCCGCCGTCGGCAACCTGCTCGAGATCGTGTCCGCGGCCGTGCCCCACTTCTGGCTCGGCACGCTGGCGATCCTGTTGTTCAGCGTCTCGCTCCAGTGGCTGCCGGCCACGAGCGGGGCGCCCGGGGCCGCGAGCCTGGTCCTGCCCGTCCTGACGCTCGCCGTCCCGCTGGGAGGGTTCCTCGGCCAAGTCATGCGCAGCTCCATGCGGGACGCCATGGACTCGCCGTTTGCCCTCTCCGCCCGTGCACGGGGCGAGTCGGAGAGCGGAGTCAGCCTTCGGCACGCCGTCCGTCACGCCGCCCTGCCAGCCATCGGGCTGTCCGGGTGGGCGGTCGGTTCACTCATCAGCGGCGCCGTCGTTGTCGAAACCGTCTTCGCGCGGCCCGGGATCGGCAGGACGCTGCTCCAGGCGGTCGTCGTCCGCGACGTGCCGGTCGTCCTCGGCGTCGTCGTGCTTGTCGCCGTCATCTACGTGGTCGTCACCCTGCTCAGCGACATCGCTGACCGCCTCGCCGACCCGCGGCTGGTGGACGCATGAGCGCCGCGCCCCCGCCAACCCAGACCACCCCGGAGGCCACCATGACCCAGACCCTCGCCCCCCAATCGGCGGCCGAAGCGCCGACCCGGCAGCCCGCCGCCCGCCGGCCGTCCATGCGCCGCGTCAGGGCATCCGTCGCCATCCCCGCCGCCGCGCTCGCCCTGCTCGTCGTTGCCGCCGTCGCCCCCGGCGTCTTCGCGCCGGGCGACCCGCTCGCCATGGAACCGGCCCGGGCGTTCGCGCCCCCGTCGTGGGCCCACTGGTTCGGCACCGACGAATCGGGCCGCGACGTGTTCACCCGCGTCGTCCACGGGGCGCGCGACTCCCTGGTGATCGGCCTGCTCGCCACGGCCATCGGCCTGGGCGTCGCCGTCGTCCTCGGCGGGATCGCCGGCCTCGGGACCCGGGCGGTCGACTTCGGCGTCTCACGCTTCCTCGAGGTCCTGTTCGCTTTCCCCGGGCTCCTCCTGGCCCTGCTCGTCATCACCATCCTCGGCCCCGGGGTCGTCACCACGACCCTGGCGGTGGGACTCTCTACGGCCCCCGGCTACGCGCGGCTGATCAGGACCCAGGTCCTGTCCGTGCGCCGGTCCGGGTACGTGGAGGCCTCCGTCGTGCAGGGCCGGTCCCGGTGGTTCATCATCCGCCGCCATGTCCTCCCCAACGTCGCAGCCCCGCTGTTCGTCCTGGCCACCTTGGGCATCGGGCAGGCCATCGTGTGGGCGTCGGCGTTGAGCTTCCTCGGCCTCGGGACCACCCCGCCGGCCCCTGAATGGGGATCCATGCTCGCGGCCGGGCGCACCTACCTCGGCATCGCCTGGTGGCTCACGTTCTTCCCGGGCCTGCTGATCGTCGTCAGTGCGGCCGCCACTACCGTCCTCGGACACGCCATCCAGCACACCCTCAAGGAGCAGCCATGACCACCGCCCAAGCACCCGCCGTGCGGGTGAGGAACCTGCGCGTGGCCTTCGGCACGGGTTCCACCGCCGTCCCCACCGTGCATGGGGTGGACTTCGAGATCGAGCCCGGCCGCTGCCTGGCCCTCGTCGGCGAGTCCGGGTCGGGGAAGTCCGTCACCGCCCGGTCGCTGATCGGACTCACCGGCCCGGGAGCGCGCGTCGAAGCCGACGCGCTCGAACTGGCCGGGCGGGACCAGCGGGCCAACTCCGAGCGCGATTGGCGGCGCGTCCGCGGCGAGCAGGTCGGCTATGTCCTGCAGGACGCGCTCGTGTCCCTCGATCCGCTCCGGAGGATCGGCCGCGAGATCGACGACGCCCTGCGCTTGCACACGCGCCGGCCGGCGGCCGAGCGGCGCGAGGGTGTCTTGGGCCTGCTGGCCGACGTCGGGATCCCTGAGCCCGAGCAGCGCATCAACCAGCTCTCCGGCGAGCTTTCCGGCGGCCTGCGCCAGCGGGCCCTCATCGCCTCGGCGATCGCCCTGGACCCGCCGCTGCTCGTGGCCGACGAGCCGACGACGGCGCTGGACGCCACCGTCCAGCAGCAGATCCTCGAACTGATCGGCGGGTTCAAGGAGCGGGGGACTGCGGTCCTGCTCATCAGCCACGACCTGGCCGTGGTCGCCCAGATGGCCGACGACATCGCCGTCATGCGGCAGGGCCGGATCGTCGAGGCGGGGCCGGCGGCGGAGGTCCTCTCCAACCCGTCGCACGAGTACACGCGCCGGCTCCTCCGCGCGGTCCCCACGGACCGGCCGCGCGGCACCCGGCTGTCCGACGGCCAGGTGTCCCTTTCCGAGCGCCAGCACGCCCTGGTCGCGCGGCGCCGCGAAACGGCGGGCCCGGCGGCCGACGGGCCGGTCCTCGTCGGCAACGGGCTGCGGAAGACGTTCCGCAACCCCGACGGCACCCGGCGAACCGCGGTCTCCGACGTGTCCTTCGCGCTCTCCCGCGGCACGACCCTCGGCATTGTGGGGGAGTCCGGTTCCGGCAAGAGCACCGTCGCCCGCATGGCCCTCGGCCTCGCCACGCCCGACGCCGGCCAGGTCCGCTTCCTCGGACGCGACTGGAGCGGGCTCGCCGAAAAGGACCGGCGCCCGGACCGCCACCGGATTGCCGCCGTCTACCAGGACCCGCTCGGGTCGTTCGACCCCCAGTGGAGCGTCGGCGCGATCCTGGAGGACGCGCTTCTGGACACGGGGCGCCTCTCGCGCCGCGACCGGCGTTCCGAGGTCGGCCAGCTGCTGGAGGCGGTCGGCCTCGTGCCCGCCATCGCGGACCGGAACCCGCAGCGACTGTCGGGGGGCCAGCGCCAACGCGTGGCCATCGCCAGGGCGCTCGCCTCCGGCCCGGACGTCATCGTCTGCGACGAGCCGGTGTCCGCCCTGGACGTTTCCGTCCAGGCCCAGGTCCTCGACCTGCTCGACGAGCTCCAGCGCGAGTTCGGACTCAGCTACCTCTTCATCTCGCACGACCTCGGCGTCGTCCGGCACGTCAGCGACGAGATCCTCGTGATGCAGTCCGGACGGGTCGTCGAAGCCGGCCGGGCCGAGGAAGTCTTCGCGCATCCCGCTGAGGACTACACGAGGGAACTGCTGGCGGCCGCCCCGCGGCTAGCGGTGCCAGGAGCCGCACGGTGACGGCCGCCGCCGTCGTCCCCGCCCAGGCGGGACCGGGGGAGCGCCTGCGGGCGCTCCGCGCCCAGTTCGCCCCGACGCTGGAGGGGATCGCCGCGGGCGCCCCGGCCCGGGAGGCCGCCGGAACGCCCGACCACGGCGCGGTACGGCGCCTGGCCGACGCAGGACTGACCGCGATCCGCCTGCCCGAGGAGGACGGCGGGTCCGGGGCCAGCCTCGAGGAGACGCTGCTCCTGCTGGCCGACCTCGGGGAGGCCGACCCGAACCTCGTCCAGGCCCTGCGCTCGCACTTCGCCACCGTCGAAGGGCTTGTCTCCTCGCCGGATCCCGAATACCGGGCCCTGTGGCTCCCCCGCGTCGCGGCGGGCGAACTGTTCGGCAACGCCACCACCGAGAAGGGAAACCAGCAGGGCCGCAACGCGACCGTCCTGGAACGGCGCGACGGGGAACTCGTCCTGAACGGGACGAAGTACTACAGCACGGGAAGCCTCTACGCCGACTGGATCAGCGTCCACGCCGACCTGCCCGGGGGCGGCAGCGTCCGCGCCGTGGTCCACCGGGACGACGACGGCGTACAGCTCCTCGACGACTGGGACGGATTCGGGCAGCGACTGACGGCCTCCGGGACGAGCAGGTTCACGGACGTCGCCGTCGACCCCGCCCACGTCACCCCGTACCGGGGGGCGGTGCGCGGAACGGTCACGGCGTACGTCCAAGCCGTCCTCCTCGCCGCACTGGTCGGCATCGCCCGGGCCAGCCTTCGTGATGCGACGGCCTTCGTCCGTGGCCGGGAACGCGCCTTCTCACACGGCGTCGGGGACGTTCCCGCCCGGGATCCGCTGGTCCAGGAGGTGGTCGGGCGCATCAGCAGCACCGTCTTCGCCGTGGAGGCGGCCTTCGGGCGCATCGCCCGGGCCATCGACGAGGCGGCCCGGGCGCACGCCGTCGGGGGCTTCGGCGACGGGGCGGTCGAGGAACTGGACACGCTGGTCGCCGAGGCGCAGCTGTTCATCGCGGAGGCCACCCTCGACGTCGCCAACCGGCTCTTCGAGGTCGGCGGGGCCTCCGCCACCTCCGAGTCGCTCCGTCTGGACCGGCACTGGCGCAACGCGCGCGTCCTGGCCCAGCACAACCCCCTCGCCTACCGGGCGCGGGCCGTCGGCCAGCAGCGCCTGACCGGCGACCACCACACGACCCCCGTCTACGTCGGGGCCAGCGGAAAGGACCCTCGCCCATGAGCCGCCCCCTGCACTTCAACGCGTTCCTCATGAACACGGCCAGCCACATCCACCACGGCCAGTGGCGCCACCCCGACGCCCGGCAGGACGAGTTCAACAGGCTCGGCCTCTGGACGGAGCTGGCCCGCACGCTCGAGGACGGGCTGTTCGACGCCATGTTCTTCGCCGACGTCACCGGCCTCTACGGGCCGGCCGGCGGCGACTACGCGGCGAACGCGGCCGAGGGCCTGCAGATCCCGTCGAACGACCCGGCCATCCTGCTCGGCGCGCTCGCCGCGACGACGCGCCGCATCGGGCTCGCCTACACGTCCAACGTCATGCAGAACCACCCGTTCAACTTCGCGCGGCAGGCCTCCACGCTGGACCACCTCTCGAACGGCCGCGTCGCGTGGAACATCGTCACCTCGACCCAGGAGAACGCGGCCCGCAACTTCGGGCTCGACGCCCTCGTGGAGCATGACGCCCGCTACGACTGGGCCGACGAGTACCTCGACGTCGTCTACAAGCTGTGGGAGGGGTCCTGGGACGAGGACGCGGTGCTCGTGGACCGGGCCGGCGGGCGGTTCTCCGACCCGTCCCGGATCCACAAGATCCACCACGCCGGCCCGCGGTACCGCGTCGAGGGCCCGCACCTGCCCGCGCCGTCGCCCCAGCGCACGCCCCTGCTCTTCCAGGCCGGCGGGTCCGACCGGGGGATCCGGTTCGCCGCCCGGCACGCGGAGGCCGTGTTCATCGGCCCGCCCACGCCCCAGGTGGCGCACCGGCACACGGAGCGCACGCGGGAGCTCGCCGTGGCCAACGGCCGCGCCGCCGGGGACGTGAAGTTCTTCCAGGGGCTCACGTTCATCGTCGGGTCCACCCACGCGGAGGTCGACCGGCGCCGCGCGGAGCACGAGGCCTACGCCTCCGCCGTCGGCTACCTCACCCACGCCTCGATTGGCACGCTGCCCGACGGGACCCAGCTGCCGCCGGAGACCGAACTGCGCGCGATCGAGAACAACGGCGGGCGCGGGTTCGTGGACTGGCTGCGCGCGGCCCACCCGGACCGCGAGCCGACGCTGGCCGACCTCGCCCGCGAGCGCACCCGCCGCGGCATCGTCGCGGGGACCCCGGACGGGATCGCGGACCGGCTCGAGGAGTGGCGCGCGGCCGGCGTCGACGGCATCAACGTCATGAACTGGCGGCTGCCGGACACGTACACGGAGTTCGTCGAGCGCATCGCGCCCACGCTGCGCCGCCGCGGCCTCGCCCAGTCCGAGTACGGGGACGGGACGCTGCGCGGGCGGCTCTTCGGCCGCGACCGGCTCCCGGACACGCACCCGGCCGCCGCCTACCGCGGCGCGTTCGGGGAGCCCCGGCGGCGCGACGCGGCCGCCGGCGCGCGCTAGGGGGACGACGGCGGCGCGCCCCGCCGTCGTCCCCTCCCGGAAGGGTTGGGCCGTCCGCGCGTCGCGTGGCATGGTGGCCGCGTCAACCCGGACCACCGACCGAAGGGAGTTGCGCCATGGCCGACCTGACCGGACGCAAGGTGCTCGCCGTCGTCTCCAACCGCGGCGTCGAGCAGGACGAGTTGAAGGTCCCGATGGAGCGGCTCCGGGCGGCGGGGGCCTCGGTGGTCGTCGCCGCGCCCGAGCCGGGGACCATCAAGACGCTGCTCCACGACTGGGACCCCGGCGAGGAGATCCAGGTCGACAAGGCCCTGCCGGACGTCTCGGACGGGGACTACGACCTGCTGCTGGTTCCCGGCGGGACGCTCAACGCGGACAAGCTGCGCCTGGACCCGGACGCGACCGGCATCGTGCGGTCCTTCGCCCAGTCCGGGCGCCCGATCGCCGCGATCTGCCACGGGCCGTGGGTCCTCATCGAGGCCGAGCACGTGCGGGACAAGACCATGACCTCCTACATCTCCGTCAAGACCGACGCCATGAACGCCGGCGCCAACTGGACGGACGAGGCCGTGGTGCGCGGGACCGAGCACGGCTGGACGCTGATCACCTCCCGCAACCCGCGCGACCTCGACCCGTTCTGCGCCGCGATCGAGGAGGAGCTGGCCGCGATGGCCTAGCCCGGCTCCCCGCAGCTACTCCGCCCAGGCGTTGCCCTTGATGACCTCCACGAAGTCGCCGCGCTGGAAGCCGGGCACGAAGTGCTCGAGGACGTCGGCCTTGACGTTGCCGAACGTCGTCTCGGGGCGGTCCTTGATGCCGTCGGTGAAGGCGGCCAGGATCCTGTTCTTGAAGTCCGGGCGGGGGTGCGCCTCGACGACGGCCCGCCGCTCCTCGTCGGAGACGGCGTCGTAGCCGAGGCCCAGGACGTCCAGCTCCACGCCGCGTGTCACGAGCGCGACCTCGGGCTCCATGTGCAGCGGGATCTCCGGGGTCGTGTGCAGGGCGATCGCATTCCAGACCCGGCCGGCCGCCTCGCCCGTGACGCCGTGGGACCCGAGGAACCGGCGGGCCTCGTCCGCGCCGTCGATCTCGAAGCGCTGGTCCGTCCGGCGGAACCGCTCGGTGAGCCCGAGGTCGTGGAACATGGCCCCGACGTAGAGGAGCTCGGGATCGAACTCCAGGCCCTGCTCGCGCCCGCGCAGCGCACCGAAGACGAACACGCGGCGGGAGTGGTCGAAGATCAGCGGCGACGCCGCGTCGCGCACCAGCTCGGTCGCCTCGCGCGCCAGGGCGCTGTCGGGGATGGTCACGCCGGCAATGGTCTCGGCCATGGGGGGGTCCTTTCGTCGTGGGGGCTGCCCGCCGGGGACGCCGGAAGGGGGCAGCGTCCCTCCATCCTCGCCCCGTCGGCTACGGTGGCGCCATGTCTTTCCGGACCGCCCAGCCACAGATCCAGACACCCCACCGCGTGGCCCTGGTGGTCTTCGACGGCGTGACCATGCTGGACGTCAGCGGCCCCGGCGAGGTCCTGCACCAGGCCGGCGCGGACGGCCACCCGTACTCCACGGTCCTCGTCTCGCCCCGAGGGGGAACCGTCACGGTGTCCTCGGGGATGGCGCTGGCCGGGACGGTGACCGCCGCCGAGGCCGGCCCCGTCGACACCGTCGTCGTCGCCGGCGCCCCGAGGCTGGCCGATGCGGACTTCGCGGACGGGCTGCTGCCCCTGGTGGAGTCGCTCGCGGCGGGCGCGGCCAGGGTCGCCTCCGTCTGCACCGGCGCCTTCGCGCTCGCCGAGCTCGGGCTGCTCGACGGGCGGCGGGCGACCACGCACTGGCGCCACGCCCGGGCCCTGGCCCGCCTGCACCCGCGCGTCCGGGTCGATCCGGACGTGATCCAGGTCAGCGACGGGCGCTACGTGACCTCGGCGGGCATCACCGCCGGCATCGACCTCGCCCTGGCCCTCGTGGAGGAGGACTACGGCCCGGACGCCGCCCGGCGCGTCGCCCGCGAACTCGTGGTCTACCTGCAGCGTCCGGGTGGCCAGTCCCAGTACTCCGGATCCCTGGCGGGACGGCCCGCCGCCGGCAGCCTCCTGCGCCCGGCCACCGACGCGGTCCTGGCCGACCCCGCGGGGGACCACGGCTTGGCCGGGATGGCCGCCGCGGCCGCCGTCAGCCCGCGGCACCTGACCCGGCTGTTCCAGGCCGAACTGGGCACGACGCCGGGCCGGTGGGTCGAACGCGTGCGCCTCGACGTGGCGCAGCGGCTCATCCTCGACGGCCAGGGCGTCACGGCCGTCGCGCGGCGCAGCGGCTTCGGCAGCGACGAGTCCCTCCGCCGCGCCTTCGCCCGCCACCTCGGCAGCACGCCGACGGACTACCGCCGGAGGTTCGCGACGACGGCGGCCCCGCCGTCGTCCCCCTACTCGTCGTCGGGCGTCAGCAGCCGCCGGCGCGCCGAGAGCAGGTCGACGCCGGGGTAGTAGGCGACCAGCCGCTCGGCCGCGTCCAGGACGTCGACGGCGTGGGCGCGGTCCGCGGAGACCAGCCCCACGGCCAGTCCCGCCCGCCGGTGCAGGTCGTGGTGCCCGGTCTCGGCGACGGAGACGTCGAACCGCTTGCGCAGCTCCGCGAGCACCGGCCGGACGACCGCGCGCTTCTCCTTGAGGGAGTGCACGTCGCCGAGCAGCAGGTCGAACTCGATCCACCCGAACCACATCCCCCCAGCATGGCGGGCGCCATCCGCCGGGCCAACCCCTGCGGTGGAACGCCGCTCGCCGCACTCGATAGGCTTATGGCATGGTCCTTCGTAACCGGCGCGCGGCCGCCCTTCCCGCCAAACTCTCCCGCTCGTGGCTCCTCGTGAACGCGCTGCACAAGGACCAGTACCCGGCGGCCCTGGCGTCCGAGGCCGACTCGGTCATCTTCGACATGGAGGCCGCCGTCCCGGACGAGCAGAAGGAGACGGCCCGGGACTACGTCGTCGAGGCCCTCAACTCCGGCATGACGGCCTGGGTGCGCGTCAACGGGATCGAGACCGAGTACTGGGCCGATGACCTGGCCGCCCTGTCCAAGACCAAGGGCCTGCGCGGCGTCATGCTGGCCATGACGGAGAAGCCCGAGCAGGTCACGCACACCGCCATGCGCCTGCAGGCCGGCACGCCGGTGCTGGCGCTGATCGAATCCGCGCTGGGGATCGAGAACGCCACCGCCATCGCCTCGGCCCCCGGCACCTTCCGCCTGGCCTTCGGGACCAACGACTTCCGCAAGGACACCGGTGTCTCGGAGGAACCGATGGCGCTCGCGTACGCGCGCGGCAAGCTCGTCGTCGCCTCCCGCGTCGGGCAGCTGCCCGGCCCCATCGACGGGCCGGCCGGCGCCACGGCGCAGGGACCGGAGGTCCTGGCCAGCTGCGAGACCACCCAGTCGATGGGCATGACCGGCAAGCTCTGCCTCAACGTCTCCCAGGTCGAGGACGTCAACCGCGGCCTGTCGCCGAGCGAGGACGAGCTCAAGTGGGCGCACGAGCTGCTGGACGCCCACGCCTCCGGCGCCGCCGTGGGCGACGGGTCCTACCTGCCGCGCCTCGCCCGCGCCAAGAAGATCGCGGACCTCGCGGACTCGTACGGCCTCTGGAACGCCTGACCCGCGGGCAGCGAATCCGCCAGCGCGAGGCGCCCCGTCCGGGACGAGAGAACCCGCCGCGGCCGAGACACCCCGATACTCCGGGGCTTCTCGACCGCGGCGGGTCTTTTCGTGGCTGGCGACCTGCCTACGCGCGGATCCACTCCTCGATCGGCTGGCCGCCGTCGCGGAAGTTCAGCGTCTTGCCGATCGACTCCGGGGCGTCGAGGGCCGCGACGATCGCCTGAGCGACGTTGTCGCGCGACGTGTCGCTCGGCTCGCCGCGCCCGCCGGTCACCGGCTCCACGCGGCCGGTCGGCTCGTCGAGAGTGAGCTTGCCCGGCCCGAGGACGGTCCAGTCCAGGGATGAGCCGCGCAGCGCGTTGTCGGCGGCGATCTTGGCGTCCATGTAGGGGCGGAACGGGTCGTCCTCCGGGACCAGGTGCTTCTCGTCGGCGGTCGCGAAGGAGACCATGACGTAGCGCTTCACGCCGGCGCGCTCGGCGGCCTCCATCGAGCGGATCGCGGCGTCGCGGTCGACGGCGAAGGTCCGCTGCGGGTTGCCGCCGCCGGCGCCGGCGGACCAGACGACCGCGTCGTGCCCGCTCAGGGCCTCCGCCAGCATCTCGACGTCCGCCGTCTCGACGTCGAGGACGAGCGGGGTCGCTCCCGCGGCCTCCACGTCCGCGGCGTGGTCCGGGTTGCGGACGATGGCGTCCACCCGGTGGCCTCGGTCCGTCAGTAGGCGGGACGCGCGCAGGGCCACCTTGCCGTGGCCTCCGATGATGGCGATGTCCATGGTGCTTCCTCTCGGGGTCGGGGTTTATGGGCTGGGTTCCGCGGGCGGCCGTCCGCGTCCCGGCAGGGGGCCGCGCGCCGCCGTCGTCGCCTACCGGGTGCGGCGGCGGCTGGCGATCGCCTCCGCCGTGCCGACCAGCAGCACGGCGGCGATCACCGCGACGACGAAGCCGAGCACGTTCAGCTCGAAGATCCCGCCGGTGCCCAGCAGGTTCGCGACCAGCCCACCGATCACTGAGCCGGCCAGGCCGAGCAGCAGCGTCGCGAGCAGGCCGAGGTTCTGCCGGCCGGGCTTGATGAGGCGGGCGAGGGCGCCGATGACGAGGCCGGCGACGATGAATCCAATCATGGGTGTCTCCTGATGTGGGTGTCGGGCGGGGACGACGGCGGCGCCGCCGCGACCGGACGCCTAGCCGGTGACGAGGATTCCGTCTTCGTCGCTCCAGAGGGTGGCGCCGGGGCGGAAGACCACGCCCCCGAAATCGACCGGGACGTCGACCTCGCCCGCCGAGTCCTTGGCGGACTTGCGGGGGTTCGAGCCGAGCGCCTTGACGCCCAGGTCCAGACCGGCGAGGGCCACCCGGTCGCGGACGGCGCCGTTGATGACGACGCCGGCCCACCCGTTGGCGACGCCGGCCGCGGCGATCAGGTCCCCCATCAGGGCCGACTCGAGCGAGCCGCCGCCGTCGACCACCAGCACCGCGCCCCCTCCCGGCGAGTTCAGGAGGGACTTCACGAGCCCGTTGTCGCGGTGGCAGCGCACGGTGCGCACCGGCCCGGTGAAGCGGGCACGGCCGCCGAGGTTCGCCAACTGGAGCGACACCGACTGCAGGGACTCGTCGGCGTCGAACAGGTCGCAGGTCGTGAACGTGGTCGTCTCGGTCATGGTCCCCACCCTAGCGGCGGGGCAACACGCGACCAGAGGCGCGGGTCACACGGGGGTGGCCGCCGGTGGCCACCGACGCCCGCCATGGCGGCGCCCCGGCATTGCCGCGCGTGCGGCGCGCGGCCACACTGGGACGCGGAGGTGCCCATGGGCCTGTACGCCGACCACGTCCTTCCCCGGCTGATCCACCGGGCTTGCCGGCTGCCCGTGTTCGCGCCGTGGCGCGAGAGCCTCTGCCGCGGCCTGTCAGGCCGTGTCTTGGAGATCGGCTTCGGCTCCGGGACGAACCTGCCGTTCTACCCGGACGCCGTCCGCGAGGTCCTGGCCGTCGAGCCGAACGCCGTCGCGCGGGGCATCGCGAGCCGCCACGGCGGGCGGCCGGCGGTCGAGTACGCGGGGCCGGACGCCCAGTCGCTGGCCCTGCCCGACGCGTCCGTGGACCACGCCGTGAGCTCGTTCGCCCTCTGCACCATCCCCGACGCGGCGGCCGCCCTGGCGGAACTGCGTCGCGTCGTCGCCCCAGGCGGCACGCTGCGCTTCCTCGAGCACGGGCTGGCCCCGGAGCCGCGCGTGCGGAGGTGGCAACGCCGGCTCGAACCGCTGCAGCGGCGCCTGGCCGGAGGCTGTCACCTGACCCGCGAACCCCTGGTCCTGGCCGTGGCCGGCGGGTGGGAAGTCGTCGACGCCACGCAGGAGTACCTCGGCGAGGGACCCAAGTTCGAGGGGTACCTGACCCTCGCCGTCGTCCGCCGTCCCCGATGATGCGTGGCTACGGCCCCGCGAGAAGTGCGGCGACCTCGTCCGCGGTGGGGTAGGCGCCCTGCGTGCCGCGCCGCGTCGTGGACAGCGCCGCGGCCGCGGAGGCGAACCGCGCGGCGACGCGGAGGCCATCGCCCGCGGCCAGCCGAGCCGCGAGGCCGCCCAGGAACGCGTCGCCGGCCCCCGTCGTGTCGAGAGCCCGGACGGGGACCGGCGGCACGGGAGCGGCTCCGCCGCCGTCGGCCTCCAGGACGACCGCGCCCGCGGCACCCAGCGTCACGACAGCCCGCCGCGCGCCGCGCTCGGCGAACCCGGCCTGGACCGCCGCCCAGTCGTCGCCGGGGGAGTGGGGCACCGCGGTGCCGCCGAGGAACGCCGCGGCCTCGGTCCGGTTGACGAGCAGGACGTCCACGAGGTCGACCAGCCCGGGCGGCAGCGGCGCGAAGGGCGACGGGTTCAGGACGATGGCCGCCCCCGCGTCCCGGCCGGCCCGGGCGGCGGCCTCCACGACGTCGAGAGCCACCTCGAGGCACAGGCAGACGGCGGCGGCCCCGTCGAACGCGTCGGCCGCGGCGGCGACGTCGGCCGGGGCGAGCGCCGCGTTCGCGCCCGGGGTGACCACGATCGTGTTCTCGCCCGAGGCGTCGACGGTGATGACCGCGACGCCGGTCGGTTCGCCGGGCACGCGCCGCACGCGCGCAACGTCGACGCCGGCGTCCGCGGTGGAGCCCCGCAGCAGCGCCCCGTGCGGGTCGTCGCCGACCGCACCGACCAGCGCCACGGTGGCACCCAGCCGCGCCGCCGCGACGGCCTGGTTGGCCCCCTTGCCGCCGGGCGAGACCGCGAAGCCGCTCCCGCGCACCGTCTCGCCCGCCGCCGGGAACCGCTCGCAGGAGACGGCGAGGTCGGCGTTGAGGGAGCCGACGACGACGATCCGGCCCACGAAACGCGCCCCCGTCAGGCGCCGGTGGGCGCCGTGAACTCGTTGCGCTGGACGCCGAGGCCCTCGATCTCGGTCTCCAGCACGTCGCCGGGCCGCAGCCACGGGTGCCGGCCCTCCTCGTTGCGCCGGCCCAGGGCCACACCCGCGGGGGTCCCCGTGAGGATGAGGTCGCCGGGGCGCAGGGTGACCATCGTGGACAGGTAGGAGACGAGGGCGGCGGGCGGGAAGACGAGGTCGTTCGTGGAGTCCGACTGCACCGTCTCGCCGTTGACGCGGGTGGCGATGCGGGCGCCGTCGGCGAACTCGTCCGGCGTCACCAGGTACGGGCCGACGGGCGTCGCGGCCTCCCAGCACTTGCCCTGCGTCCACTCCGGGGTCCGGCCCTGCCAGCCGCGCATCGACACGTCGTTGGAGACGGCGAAGCCCGCGATGGCCTGGTCCGCGCGCTCCTCGGGGATGCGGCGGCCGCCGTCGCCGACGACGATCGCCAGCTCGCCCTCCCAGTCGATCCGGTGCTCCTCGGCCGGGATCTCAATGGCGTCGTTGGCGCCGCACAGGGAGTCCGCGAACTTCGTGAACACCGTCGGGTACTTCGGCACCTCGTTCCCGGTCTCGAGGATGTGGTTGCGGTAGTTCAGGCCGATGCAGAAGACCTTCGACGGGTTCACGACCAGGGGCGCGAAGTCGGCCTCTTCGACGGGGATGCCCGTCGAGCCGGACGCGGACGCGACCGCCGCGTCGCGGGCCCGCTTCTCCAGGGCGAGGAACGCGCCGACGTCGGCCACACCGGACAGCTCGGTGGCGGTCGCGCCGTCGACGAGCGCGGCGAAGGTCTCTCCGGGGGCGCCCGGGCGGCGCAGGGTCGCGAGTCTCATGGGGACATCCCACCACAAGGGACTCGCGGCGCGTGGAGTGTTGCGCTCAAGCGTCCGCAGGTGGTGCCCCTTCCTCTGGCGTTGAGGTGTCGGTGTGGAAGTAGGTGTTGAGCAGGGGCGTTCGGGTGGGGTCGATGTAGGCGGGTGGGATCCAATGGGGGCGGCCTTTGATCATGCGGATCTGCCAGTCTCCTTCCTCGGCGAGGTGGTGGTGCCAGGGACAGCAGAGGCAGCCGCGCTGGACGTCGGTCTCGCCGCCGCCGGACCAGGGATCGAGGTGGTGGGCCTCGGTCATGCTGGCCGGGACCATACAGCCGGGGGCGGTGCAGCCGCGGTCGCGGGCATAGAGCATGCGCTGTTGCTTCTCGGTGAAGAGGCGTTGGCTGCGGCCGACGTTGAGCAGTTCCCCGGCCCCGCCGAGGACGACGGGGATGATCCCGGCGTTGCACGCGAGCCGGCGGATGGTGCGGGGGTTGACCGGACCTTGGTACATGGATTCGGACTGGCCGGTGGTGCCGGGGGCCAGCTCCCCGCGCAGCGTGTTGTAGTCGATGGTGACCATCACCTGCGGGCGCATGCCGCCGGTGTCGGGCACGGCGCCGGTGGCCAGGCTTTGCCGCACGGCGTGGATCAGCGCGTCCAGGCGCACCTGGGCCTTCGTCGGTCCGGACCCCGGAACGGTTCCACCCCCGGGCAGGGCGCCGGGCGGGTCCGCGCCGAACAGCGCGGAGGTGTCGGGCGAGGCGCCCGGCGGACTGCCGCCAAACCACGCGGGGGTCTCCGGCGCGGCGCCGGGCGGGCTGTCGCCGAACAGCGCGGACGTGCCGGGGCGGGCTGCCTGCGCACTGGCCGCCGGTGCCTCCGCGTCGGAAGCGCCGGTCTCGGGGCCGGCCCCGGATGCGGTTCCGACCGGGAACCCACCGGCGAGCGGCTCTTCGTCGTCAACGTCGCGGCCGGGCACATCATCGCCGTCCTCGGTGCCGTCGGGGGCGTTGTCCGCGGGGCCTGGGGCTGGTCCGCCGGGGGCCGGAGTGTGCGGGGTGCCGTTGGCCCAGTCGGACTTGGGGTTCGTGGCCGCGTTGACGAGGGTCTGCAGGGCCTCGTGCTGGGGCTCGTCGACGACGAGCAGGTACTCGTGTAGTCCGAACTTGCGTCCCTTGTAGGTCAGGCCCTGCATCACGTGGCGGACCCCGTCGGTGGGCTCGGGCCCGTCCTGGTCCAGCAGGGTGTGCCAGCGCTCGACGCAGGTCCGCACCGTGTCCCGGTCCCCGGCCACGGCGAGCCCGGTCAGTTGCTCCTCCATGGTCTCCAGGACCGCTGCCCCTTCCGGGCGCTGCCGGGCCACGGGAGCGGCCTTCTCCAGGCCGTCGGCGACCATCAATCGCCGGGCCTGTCAAGACTTTTGTGTAAGGGCTGGGGTTCATAGGTAGGGCTCGATTCGCTCTGGATAGGCGAGTGCGAGCTGGCCGAGTGCCTGCTTCCAGTTCGTCGTGACTTGTCCTTCGACGAGCCGGCAGTCGGTCTTGTTGGATCCTCCTCCTTGGGGTGTACCGTGCTTCTCCCGTTCGCGTGCCCGTTTGTCCTCGATGTTGCAGATCGCCAGCCACAGGAGCTTGACGGCCGCCTCGTCGCTGGGGAAGTGCCCGCGGTTCTTGATCACCTTGCGCAGCTGGTAGTTCAGGGACTCGATCGAGTTCGTCGTATAGAGCACGCGGCGAAGCATCGGGGGAAAGGCCAGGAACGGGACGAAGCGCTCCCAGTTCCGCTCGAAGACGGCGATGGTGTTCGGGTTGGACTTTCCCAGTGGCGAGGCGGCGAAATCCTCAAGCGCGGCTCGGGCTGCCGTTTCGTTGGCCGCTTGGTACACCGGCTTCAGGGCGGCAACCACGGGCTTGCGCTTGTCGTAGGCCACGAACCTGGTTGAGGCCCGGATGAGGTGGACGACGCAGGTCTGGATCATCGTGTTCGGCCACGTCGCCTCCACGGCCTCGGGCAGGCCCACGAGGCCGTCGCAGCAGACGAAGAGCACGTCCTTGACCCCGCGGTTGGCCAGTTCGGCGCAGACCCCGGCCCAGAACTTCGCGCCTTCGCTGGCCTGGACCCAGATGCCCAGGACGTGTTTGATGCCCTCCATGTCCACGCCCACCGCGATGTGCGCGGACCGGTTGGCCACGTGCGCGCCGCTACGGATCTTCACCACCAGGGCGTCCAGGTACACCACCGGGTAGAAGGCCTCCAGCGGCCGCTGCTGCCAGGCCATGACCTCCTCGAGGATCTCGTCGGTGATCTTCGAGATCGTCTCCCGCGACAAATCGGTGCCGATCGTCGTGGCGAGGTGGTGCTGGATGTCCCGG
Organism: Arthrobacter paludis; assembly: GCF_056782315.1. Classification (NCBI taxonomy): domain Bacteria; kingdom Bacillati; phylum Actinomycetota; class Actinomycetes; order Micrococcales; family Micrococcaceae; genus Arthrobacter; species Arthrobacter paludis. The sequence continues at coordinate 47,487 of NZ_JBXAEW010000011.1, read as the reverse complement.
ACGGTCATGCCGCCGGCATAGAGCGAGATGATGATCTCGTCCAGTCCACCGAGCCGACGCTGGCCCTTGGGCACCAGGCGGGGGCTGAAGGTCCCCTCCCGGTCCCGGGGCACGTCCAGGTCCACTGGTCCCGCCTCGGTGGCCAGGCGCTTCGCCGACGTCCCGTTACGCGAGTTGCGGAAGTTCGCAGCATCCGCGGCTCCCTTCTCGTAGCCGAGGTGCTCATCCAGCTCCACCTTGAGCCCGCGCTCCAGCGCCGCCTTCACCAGTGCCGGCAGCAAGCCGCCTTCACCCGTCAATCTCGCCTCGCCCGAATCAATCCGATCGAACAGGGCGTCCAAGGCCCCGGAAGCCTCCAACTCGCTTGCCAGGTCCGCCGTCGAGCGCCGTTGCGCCTCGTCCTCGGTCATGGTCATGATCGTTCTCCTTCCGAGTCGATCAGTCACCACTTACACAGAAGATCTGACACCCTCTCATCGCCCCGGCCAGCCCGACGCGTCCGGTGGCGAACGCGTCGGCCAGCCGTTCGTGCAGCGGCGGCAGGACCTCGCCGGTGAGCGTGGTGCGCGGCAGCAGCCGGGCCCCGGCCGCCAGCCGGCGGCGGGCCTCTGCCGCGCCGAGGTGCAGCTCGCGGCGCATGTAGTCCGCCGTGTCCTTGTACCGGGAGCGGCCGGCCGGGTTGCCCGGAGGCCGGCCCACGTCGGTCACCCTCGCCCGGTCCGCGGCCCCGGCCGCGGCCACCCGCAACCGGTCGAGCCCGTTCCCGGTCCGCTCGACCACGCCCAGCACCGCCGCCGCCTCCTCCGGGCCCAGATCCACGCCCGCAACCGCCTCCGACAGGCCGAGCAGCACCGCCCCCAGCTGCCCGATCCGCTCGATCAGCGCGGGCGCGGACAGGCCAGGGACGCCGGCGACGCCGCCGTCGTCCGGCCCCAACCCGCCAGCGTCCTGGCGCCGTTCCGCATCCAAGGGAGGCATGCCCCCAGCATCCCCCGCCAGCCCCGCCCCCGGGCCCGAACGCACCCGATGGTGGACGCCCACCCCAACAAACGCGCCTGTGGAGGGCCGGACGCGGAGCCGGACCAGCGCGCCCTGAACTCGGCGGCATGCTTGCGCCCGATGGAGGATCAGGACCAGGTGCTGTCAGCGAGGCCCTTGCCTGCTCCGCCTATGCCGGCCGGTTTTCCTTTGCCGCCTCCAGGCTCTCTTGCATCGCATCCGCGGTTTCCCGCAGAAAGCGGATTACGGTGTCCCGCTCGTCGCGGGAAAGGTGGGCGGCGGGCCCGAACCGGGCGGCGTGGTGCCGGCCCACCGACTCCCGCGCCGCGGCGCGCGTTTCCGCCAGGACCTCGACGCAGACCGCCCGGCGGTCGTTGGGGTGGGGTTGGCGGCGAATGTGTCCTCCCGTCTCCAGCCGGTCGAGGAGCTTTGTCGTCGACGCGGTGCTGATCGCCAGATGGCGGGCGAGCATGCCGGGCGTGCACAGTTCGCCCGTGTTGGCGCACACGATGAGGAAGTGCAGCGCGCGCATGTCCCGCTGGCCGAGGCGCATGTAGCGTTCGGACGCCTCCGAGATCCGGCGCTCGACGCCGCGCAGCCGACCCATGGCGGCCATGACCTGGTCGATCTGTCGGAGGTCTTCGTCCGCCAGTCCGCCGCGCTCGATCAGCTCGGAGCGGGGGTCGCTCCCCTCCAGGCTGTAGAGGGAGTCTCGGGGGTCGGTGGCCATGGGCGGCTTTCTCCTGGGCGGTGGTCGGACGTGGGGGGGAAGGTCGGGTGGGCTAGCCGGACGCGTCGGCCAAACCGGCCCACAGTAGCAGGAGGGTCAGGACGAACCCGCAGGCGTAGTTGAGCCAGAGGAACGTCCTCCACCCCGCGTGGGCGGCGGCGGAGGTCCTGTCGTCGACGCGCAGGAACCGGGCCGTGTTGACCGCGTACGGAAGGGCCAGCAGGCCGGCCAGGGGCCCCGGAAAGGGCGTTGCGAGGCAGAGCAGCCCGGCCGCGGCGTACCCGGCCGTCGCCGCCGCGACGGTCCGCCGGGCGCCCCACACGGTGGCCACGGAACCCAGGCCCGCGGCGCGGTCCGGCACGATGTCCTGGACCGCGCCGAACGCGTGGCTGGACAGGCCCCAGCAGAAGAACGCGGCGAACGCGGCCAGAGTCCCCGCCCCGGTCTCCCCGCCGGCCAGCACCCAGCCAAACACGGCGGGGGAGACGAAGTGGGTGCTCGACGTGATCGAATCGACGACCGGTCGCTCCTTGAAGCGCAGCCCGGGGGCGCTGTAGGCGTAGACGGCAAAGAGGGAGACCGCGAGGACGACGGAGGCCGCTGCCCCGCCGGCCGCCGCGAGCGCGAGGGCCAGCGGCACGGTGGACACGGCCGCGGCCCACAGGACCCGCCGGTGCGCGGTGCGCTGGAGGACGGCCCCCTCCACCCCGCCTTTCCGCGGGTTGCGCAGGTCGGACTCGTAGTCGAAGACGTCGTTGATCCCGTACATCGCCAAGTTGTAGGGGATCAGGAAGAAGAACGTTCCCAGGGCGAACAGCCAGCCGGGGCCGCCTCCGGCCAGCAGGTAGGCGGCCGCGAAGGGGTAGGCCGTGTTCACCCACGACAGCGGACGGGAGGTCGCCAGCAGTTCCCTCATGTGGGTCCGTCCTCCGCGCCGAACAGGAGCCACAGCCCGGGGAGCAGCATCGCCGCCGCGGCCGGGTAGGCGAAGTCCTCGACCGGGGCGAGCCCGAGCCGCACGCCGGAGATCGGTCCATCCGCGTAGTCGAAAAGCCCGACGGCGATCATGGCGTTGTCGAAGACCGCCGTCAGGGCGAGCAACGCGCCAGCGGTCCCGGCGAGAGCGGCCGCCAGACCACGGCGCCGGAAGGCCCGCCCGTCCGCGCACCGCTGCCAGTCCGCGCGCCGCCGTCCGCTTCGCAGCAGTCCGGTGGCCAGAACGAACCCCGCGGCTGCCAAAAAGACGCAGTTCAGCTGCCAGTACTGCATGCTGCCTCCTTTCGCCGGTTCCTGTGGGATTGCAGGCGCAGGAACCCTGTGAACAGGACCATCGTCTGGTAGCACAGGAACAGGAGGAAGAACGCCTCCTCGAGCGGCAACTGGTCCGACAGCATGATCCCCGTCATCAGCGGCGAATCGCGGTGCAGGAAGATGCCCTCCGCGATCGCCCACACGTCCCAGCCCAGGAAGAAGACCGTTCCCGCGGCGAGCGTCAGGACCGCGCGGGCCGGGCGGTGCCAGACGAAGAGCCGGAACCGGGCATCGAGGAGGCCCAGACACGCCGTCACCGACAGCAGGATCGCTAGGTAGGCCACGCCGCGCTCCTCTCCGCCGCCGGGTCGGCCCCGGCGCCGGGTTCCCCGCCCGAAGTGGGGCCGGCCTTGGGAGGCTCACCCAGCCTGGCGGCACTCGGAGCGGCCGGACCCCGCCCGGACCCCGGGCGCCTGCCGCTCCGGACGGCCTCAAGCACGATCTCCGCACTGATCAGGCACATGGGCACGCCGATCCCCGGGCGGACGGAGGATCCGGCGAAGAACAACCCTGCGACGCGCCGACTGCGGTTGCCGGAGCGGAGGAAGGCGCTTTGGCGCAGGATGTGGGCGGGACCGAGTGCGCTGCCGCGCCAGGCGTTGAACCCATCCACGAAGTCCGCGGGCCCGAAGGTCCGGCGGACGGCGACCCGGCCGGCCAGGTCCGGGACGCCGGCCCACCTGCCGACCTGGTCGAGGGCCGCGTCCGCCACCTCCTCCACGCGGCGGTCCCCGCGGCCCGCGGTGCCGCCGCGCCCCCACTCCGGGGCGGCGGGCGCGGGAACCAGCAGGAACAGGTTCTCGTCGCCCGCCGGGGCGGCGCCGGGGTCGGTGGCGCTGGTCCGGCTCGCGTAGACCGACGTCTCCGGCGCCAGCGGCCGGCCCCTGCGGATGCGCGCGAAGTTGTCCTCCCAGTCGGGCGTGAAGAACAGGTTGTGGTGGGCGAGCTCGGGCAGGGCGCCGCGCACGCCGGCGCAGACGAGGACGGCGCTGGGCCCAGGGTCCGTCAGCTGCCGGGCCGCGGGGGAGCGCCGGCCCAGCCCGGGCGCGAGCAGGTCGCGCTCCACGTGGTGGAGGTCGGCCGCGGCGACGACCGTCTCCGCGGCGAGACGCACCGTGTCCCCGGCCCGCGTCCGGTAGGCGACGCCGGTGGCGCGCGTGCGCGGGCCCCGCCCCGCCCGCCGCGGCTGCGGTCGCGTCTCGATGCCGACGACGGCGGCGCCGGTCCGCACCTCCACGCCGGCCTCCCGGGCGAGGCGGTGCATCGCGTCGACGACGGCGGCGAACCCGCCCTGCGGGTACCAGACCCCGTCGTCGAGGTCGAGGTGGCTCATCAGGTGGTACATCGCCGGGGCCCGGTAGGGGGTCGTCCCGAGGAAGACCGCGGGGTAGCCCAGCAGCTGGCGCAGCCGGGGGTCCCGGAAGCGGCGCGCCGCGTGCCGGTGCAGGGACGTCCCGAGGAGGCCGGCGAGGCGCGGCGCCCGGCCGAGGACGGCCGGGTCGGCGAGGCCCCGCAGGGAGTCGAATCCGTCGTAGAGGAAGTGCCGCTTGGCGGTGCCGTACGTCTCCGCGGCGGAGTCGAGGTAGCGCTCCAAGCGGGGCCCGGATCCCGGCTCGAGGCGCTCGAAGAGCCGCACGGCTTCCCGTCTGCCGGAGCGGACGTCGGTGGGACCCCCGTCCGGCCCGAACCAGACGCGGTAGGCGGGGTCCAGGCGCACGAGGTCCAGCTCCCTGGCCGCGCTGGTGCCCATGAGCCGGAACCAGCGGTCGATGACCTCGGGCATCAGGTACCAGGAGGGGCCCGTGTCGAAGCGGAAGCCGTCGGCGGACCACCGGCCGGAGCGGCCGCCCAGCCCGGAGCGCTGTTCCAACACCACGACGTCGTGCCCGTCACGGGCCAGGAGCCCGGCCGTCGCCAGCCCGGCGAAGCCGCCCCCGATGACGACGGCGCGGCTACCCACGGACCCGCTCCCGTGCCGGCTGCCGGGAGAACGCCGGGCCGGTAAGCGACCGCCCGGCGACCCAGGCCTTGCGGATCCCGCCGACGCGGACCCTTCGGTCGGAGAGGACCTCCGCCGGCGTGGCCTCGATGCGGTCGGCCAGCGTGGCAAACAGGGCAAGCGCGAGCCCGACGGCCCGCCGAGCCCCGGGGGCCAGGAGCGGAAGTGCCGCCGCCGCGGCGTCGAGGTCGGCGCGGATGTCGGCCAGCGCCGCGGCCTTCGCCGGCTCGCCGAACTCGTCGGCGCCCGTCCCCGGGAGGTAGGTGCGCCCCAACTGGGACCGGTCGTCCGCCAGGTCGCGCAGGAAGTTGACCTTCTGGAACGCCGCGCCCAGGCGCTGGGCCGCCGCGTCCAGTTCGGCGTCGCGCCCCGTCGCGGTGCCGGGCAGCGAGCGGAAGACCTGCAGGCACATCAGCCCGACGACCTCGGCGGAACCGTGGATGTAGCTCCGCAGGCTCTCGGCGCCGTGCCGGGTCCGAGTGAGGTCCGCCCGCATGGAGGCAAAGAACGGGCCCGTCAGGGCGCAAGTGATGCCGTGCCGGCGGGCCGCCTGCGCGAAGGCGTGGACGACGAGGTTCGTGCTGTAGCCGGTCCGCAGGGCCCGCACCGTCTCGGCCTCGAGCCGGTCCAGCTCCTTGCCGACGTCTCCAGGGGAGAGACCGGCCCCGGCGGCCGCGCCGTCGACGGCTTCGTCCGCGACCCTGACCAGCGCGTAAATCGCGGCGATGTCGCTGCGGGCCGCCCGGGGCAGGAGGCGGCAGGCCCAGCCGAACGAGGTCGAGTACTCTCCGATCACGGTGCCCGCACTGCGCGCGGCGGCCCGCGTGTAGGTGCTGAACGGATCCACGCTCACCTCCTCCTCGCCAGGACCGCGCGGCCGACCCGCTCCAGTTCCGCGGCGAGGTCGCTGCTCGGCGCCGCGGTGCGGACGGCGTCGAGGGCCTCGTCGACCAGGCGGGCCGCGACGCCCCGCGCGTGGGCCTCGGCGCCGGCGCGGCGCAAGGCGCCGCGCACGAGCCCGGGGGACGCCGAACCCTCCCGGGCCCCGGCGAGAAGCGTGGGGAACCCCGGGTCGGTTTGGCACGCGAAGGCCGTCAGGAGGGTCGCCTTGCCTTCGCGGAGGTCCGAGTCCACGGGCTTCCCGGTGGCCGAGGGGTCGCCGAAGGTTCCGAGGACGTCGTCGACCACCTGGTAGGCCGCGCCGAGTTTCCGTCCGGCCTGCGCCACGGTGTCCGCCTGCTCCCCGGTGGCACCGGCCAGGAGGGCGCCCGCCGCGAGCGGCGCGGCGAAGGAGTAGGACGCGGTCTTGAGCGCCTCCATGGCGAGGATCCGCTCGGCGGGCGGATGGTCCGTGGGCGGCAGGCACGACATGAGGAGGTCCTCGAGCTCCCCGGCGGCGGCGTCGGCCACGGCGTGGTCGAAGCGGTCGGTGACCGCCTCCGCCTGCGCCAGCCCTGCCGCCGACCGGTGGGCCAGCGCCACCGCCCCGGCGAGCAGGAGGTCCCCACCGATCAGGGCGGCCGAGTAGCCCACATGCGTCGCGTCCGCGCGTTGCAGTCCGCCCAGGAGCGCCCCGTCGCGGTAGTGGGCCCCGAGCGTCGGAGCGCCGCGGCGCAGGAAGTCGCGGTCCACCACGTCGTCGTGGGTCAGCAGCGCCGTGTGCAGGAGTTCGAAGGCGGCCCCCAGGCGCGCGGCGCGCGCCGGCTCGGATCCCCCGAAACCACGGTAGGCCAGGCCGACCAGCCGCGGGCGGACCCGTTTGCCGCCCGCGGACGCCGCCCGAAGGCGCTCCCAGAACTCCGCAGACGAAGCGGAGGCTTCCCGTCTGCGCCGGCGGCCGCGTTCGAAGAAGGACTCCAACTCCCGGTCCACGAGGTCCTCGAACGCCCCGCCGTCGCCGGAGACCCCGCCGTCCCGCGGGCGCGCGCCCTCGTGCGCGGTCGCGGGAGGCAACAGCTGCACTTCGTCGGGTGCCGGAGTCATGGCAGCGTTCGCCTGGGGCGCGGGCGGGGCGGGACGGAGGCGCTCACGGTTTTCCTTCCAAGGGTTGATTACCAACCAAACTAGGGACATCATGGCTGAGCACACCACCGTTGTCGAGGCCCTGCGGGAAGGGAGGTCGTTCGCCGTGACGGACAGCCGAAGGCGCCACCCGGGGGATGCGGCGCTGCGCCGTCCTCCAGCGGCCGCCCTGCTGGCCCTGGCCGGGGCGCTCCTCGCGGTCATCGCGGCCTTCGCGGGCAGCGGCGCCCTCGGTGGGACCCCCATCTCCCAGGCGGCAGGGGGTCTCTTGGGAGCGGATGCCACCCCTCTGGCCCCGGGCGCCGGGGCCTTCCGCATCTGGTCCGTCATCTACGCCGGCCTGCTGTGCTACGCGGTCCTGCAGCTCCTCCCCGGCCGCGCACGGACGGCCAGGCACGCCGAGGTCCGGCCCTGGGCGGTGGCGTCCATGCTGCTTAACGCCGCGTGGATCTGGGTCGTCCAGGCCGGTTGGGTCGGAACCAGCGTGCTGGTCATCCTCGTGCTGCTTGCCGTCCTCGGGCGCCTGGCGTCCCTGCTGGCGGCCAGGCGCCCGGCGGACCAGTGGGAGGCGGTCGCCGTCCACGGCACGTTCGGCCTCTACCTGGGGTGGACGACCGTGGCCGTGGCCGCCAACGTGTCCGCCTGGCTGGCTTCGCTCGGCGCGGCCGCGTGGGGGTGGCCGGTCACGGGCGTGGTCGCGGCCGTTCTGGCCGTGGCGGCCGCCGCCGGCACCGGGACCTCCGTCGCGACCCGGGGGCGCCTGGCGGCACCGGGCGCCGTCGCCTGGGGCCTGGCCTGGATCGCGATCGGACGGATCGACGGAGGCCTCGCGGCCCCGGGCGTGGCTTGGGTCGCGGCCACCCTCACCGCCGTCGTGGTCGCGGCGGCCGTGGGTCTGCGCCTCCGCGCGGCAGGCCGGGCGCGCGACGGCGCCCCGGCCCGGCGCGGCGCCGCCCAGCCGGACGGCCCGGGACGGCGCGACGGCGGGGTCCCGGCGTGAGGGCCGCCGTCGCCGGCGCCTCGGGGTACGTGGGCGCGCGGCTGGTTCCGCGCCTCCTGGCGGCCGGCCACCAGGTCGCCGTCCTGACCCGGGACCCCGGCAGGCTGCGGGGTCTGCCGTGGGCGGACGACGTGCGTATCGCCGTGGGCGGCCTCGAGGACGCGTCGGCCGCTGCGCGGCTCTGCGAGGGCGCCGACGTGCTCTTCTACCTGGTCCACTCGCTGGGGCAGGGGCGGGACTTCGGGCGCGTCGAGAGGGCCTGCGCCCTGGAGGCCGCTTCGGCGGCGCGGGCCGCGGGCGTGGGCCGGATCGTCTACCTCGCGGGGCTCCATCCGGACGGTCCGCTGAGCCGTCACCTCGCCTCGCGCGAGGAGGTGGGCCGGATCCTCGCGGCCTCCGGCGTCCCCACCGTGGTCCTGCAGGCGGGGCTGGTCATCGGGTCCGGGTCCGCGAGCTTCGAGATGGTCCGCCACCTGACCGATGTGCTGCCGGTGATGCCTGCCCCGCGGTGGGTCCGCAACAAGGTCCAGCCCATCGCGATCCGCGACACCCTGCACTACCTCATGGCCTGCTGCGAGCTCCCGCCCGACGCGGCCGGCACCTACGACATCGGTGGACCGGACGTCCTGGCCTACGGCGACATGATGCGCGTCTACGCCGACGCCGCCGGCATCCGCCGGCCCGCCATCCTCCCGCTTCCGGTGCTCACGCCGTGGCTCGCCGCCCAGTGGGTCAACCTTGTCACCCCCATCCCCCGCGCCCTCGCGGTACCGCTGGTCGAGTCGCTGCAGCACGATTGCGTGATGCGGGACCGCTCGATCGACCGGCTCGTCCCGCCGCCGCCGGAGGGCCTGTGCGGCTACCGCCGCGCCGTGGGTCTCGCCCTGGAGCGGATCAGCGGGGACGCCGTGGAGACCAGCTGGGCGACGGCCCACGCCGTCGAGCAGCCCGCCGAGCCGCTGCCGTCGGACCCCGACTGGGCCGGGCGGACGGTCCTGGTGGACCGGCGGAGCCGGTCCACGTCCGCGCCGCCGGAAGCGCTGTGGGAGACCGTCTCGGCCATCGGCGGGGAGGCAGGCTGGTACTCCCTGCCGCGGGCCTGGCGTGCCAGGGGCCTGCTGGACAAGCTGGTCGGCGGAGTCGGCCTGGCCAGGGGCCGCCGCAGCCGGAGCTCGCTGCGCGTCGGCGACGCCCTGGACTTCTGGCGGGTCGAGGAGCTCGACCCGCCGCGCCTGCTGCGGCTCCGCGCCGAGATGAAGGTGCCGGGACAGGCCTGGCTGGAATTCGGGATCGAGCCCGACGGAACGGGCAGCCGGTACACCCAACGGGCCGTGTTCATGCCCCGGGGCCTGGCCGGGCGCGCCTACTGGCTGGCCATGCTGCCCTTCCACGGCGTGATCTTCACGGGTATGGCCCGGCGGATCACGGCGCGGGCCGAAGCATCCGGAGGCGAGCGGTGAGCGAGCTCGTGGTCCTGCTCGACGGCGCGGGCCGGCCGTGCGGCACGCAGGAGAAAGCGACGGTCCACGGGCGCGAGACGCCACTCCACCTCGCCTTTTCCTGCCACGTCTACGACGCGCGGGGACGTGTCCTGGTGACCCGACGGTCCCTGGGCAAGCGCACCTGGCCCGGGGTCTGGACGAACTCCTTCTGCGGGCACCCCGGCCCCGGGGAGGCGCCCGAGGAAGCCGTCGTCCGCCGGGCCCGCCGCGAGCTGGGGCTGGAGCTGGCCGACATCCGTCCCGTGCTGCCCGGCTTCCGGTACCGCGCGACGGACCCCTCGGGCCTGGTGGAGAACGAGGTGTGTCCCGTCTTCGCGGCCCGCGCGGCCGGAGAGCCCGATCCGGCGCCCGACGAGGTCGCCGAGTACCGGTGGGTCGATCCGGAGCGCGCCCGGACCGCGGTGGAGGCGGCGCCGTTCGCGTTCAGCCCGTGGCTCGTCCTCCAGGTCGCCCAAGGAGTCTGGCCCGCCGTGCCCAGCGAACCCACGGGGGAGCGTCCCGCCAATTGAGTCGAAGGGTTCGGAAGGCGCGCCGCCAGCGGCGCACGGCCTGCCGGCGGCCGCGCAGCGAGCGGGCGGAGACTCTGACCGGAACACCGCGGACCCTGCGGATGCCGCCGGTGGGGCCCAGGGCGAGGGCCAGGTCCATGTCGTCGTGGACGTCCGGGTCGTCCCGGTGGACGCGGCCGCGGACGTTACTCCACGCGGATCGCCGGATCGCCACATTCGATCCCCACAGCACGTGGGTCGCCCCCGCCAGGTACCCCAGCAGGTGGTATGCGCCCAGGTAGAGCCGCAGGGCCGGCCGCCGCCCTGCGACAATGGCGCCGTGACCGACCACGACGCCGCCGCCCCGCCGCCGGACGCGCCCCTGCCGCACGCGTTCCAGTGGTTTGTGGAGCGCGGCGAGACGAACGTCTTCGCCGTCGGCCCGGACATGCTCCTGGCGGACGCGGCCACCGCGCCGCTGTTCGGCGTCTTCAACCACCCCGAAGTGTGGCGGTGGGCCCACGACCAGAGCCAGGCGGTGGTCGGCTGGCAGCCACTGCCGTTCCTGGACGGGCGGACCGCACGGCTGCTGTGGACGGCGCTGACGGGGACCGGCGCCATCGCCGGGGCGGTCATTGCCCTCGGCGCACCCCGGCAGGCAGCCGGGATGGCGCGCGCCGCCGCGGGAGCCGAGGACCTCGTGTCCGTGTTCCCCGGGGTCAGCGACCAGGCCCGGGCGCTGCGCGCCCGGCTCGGCGCACTCCTCGGCACGCCGCTCAACGTGCGGCTCACCGGCCCCGCGGGGTCCGGCAAGGCGTTCGTCGCCTCGCGCCTGCTTGAGCGCCAGGGTGCCCTGCCCGGCGCGCGCACCATGGATCCGCTGGTCCTCAACGGGGACCAGGTCTCCAGCAACGCCATCTGGGTGGAGCGCCTGCGTGATGCCGTGGATCGGGGCCGGCCCGTCCTCTTCCTCGACGTCGATCGCGTTCCGGACGCGCGGATCCACGCGTTCCTTCCGCTGCTACAGAAGGCGCGGGAGCGCAAGAGTCCCGTGGTGTGCACCCATCTGACCGAGCTTTCGGACTTCGCCCAGCGCATGTGGTCCCGAACCCTGCGGGACGCCGTCTCGATCCCCGGCCTCCGGGCCCGCCCCGAGGACCTCGAGGAGGTCGCCAGGGCCGTTTGGCAGGCCCACTTCGGCGGCGGGGCCCCGCTGCGACTCGCCCCAGACGCGCTGCGGCTGCTGGCCGGGGTCGCGTGGCAGGGCAACGTGGCGGAGCTGGAGGACATCCTTGTGGAGGCGCACGCCCGCGTCGGGCCCGGCCGCCTCGAGGCCTGGGCCCTGCGCGTCCCGACGCGCCGCGGTTCGGAGACCGGTACGCGTCTCGAGGACGCCGAGCAGGCGGCAATCATCGATGCCCTGCGCCGGTCCGGTGGGAACAAGCGCGCCGCGGCCGGGCTTCTCGGCGTCTCGCGGTCCACGCTCTACCGCAAGATCGGCCAGTACGGGATCGAGGCCGTCCCCGAGTAGGACACCGCGCGTGAGTGTGCCGTTCTGGCACATGGTTCGTCAAGCTTCTTGGATGTCCCAATTTAGAACACTCTCGGGTGATGGGGGTCACGTAACTTCTTCTTGTCAGCACCGCCTCCCGGCCGCAGCGGCCCGGAGGCGGACCCCGACGAGTAAGGATCCCCCATGTCCCACAGCAGCGCCGCCGCGGGAGCCGCCGTCGCCTCCCGCGCGGCCGACGCTCCCGCCGTCGACCCGCGCAGCCTGCGCAACGCCTTCGGCAAGTTCGCCACGGGGGTCACCGTGGTCACGTGCAAGACCCCGGACGGCACGCCCCACGGCGCCACCGTGAACGCGTTCACCGCCGTCTCCCTCGACCCGCCGTTGGCCCAGGTGACACTGATCCGCGGAAACAAGGCCTCCGAGTACCTGCAGGACGCGCCGTTCGCGATCAACATCATGGCGCAGGACCAGCTCGAGACCTGCCTGACCTTTGCCGGAAAGCCGATGGGCATCACGCCCCAATGGCGGTCGGACGGCGACATCCCGGTCCTCGAAGGCAACGCCGCGACCATCGAATGCAAGCCGTGGCGGATCTACGACGGCGGCGACCACGTGATCGTCATCGGTGAGGTCGTCGCCCTCGAGGTCAACGACGTGGACCCCTTGCTCTTCGTCTCCGGCAAGTTCCGCGAGGTCGGCAAGCCCTCTGGCCCGAGCCCCTGGGAAGGCTCGGGCGATTGCCTGGCCTCCGGCTGGTTCGAGGGCTCCGCCAACTTCCCCTCCCTCTAGCCCAGCGATTCCCCACCCCCGCCCCCGCCCCCGAACCCCCAGGAGAAGGCCATGACCGCCACCGCCAACACCGCGCCCACCATGTCGGAGCGCACCACCCCCGCCAACCCCACGCTGCCGATGACGGGCGACGAGTACATCGAGTCCCTGCGGGACGGCCGCGAGGTCTACCTGCATGGGGACCGGGTCGACGACGTCACGACCCACCCCGCGTTCCGCAACTCGGTCCGCATGGTCGCCCGCCTCTACGACGGCTTCCACCAGCCCGAGACGTCCAAGCTGCTGCTGACCGACACGGACACCGGCAACGGCGGGAAGACCCACCCGTTCTTCAAGGCCCCCCGGTCCGTGGAGGACCTCAAGGAGTCGCGCGTCGGGATCGAGACCTGGGCCCGGATGACGTACGGCTGGCTGGGCCGCTCCCCGGACTACAAGGCCGCGTTCCTCGGCACCCTGGGCGCGATGCCGGAATTCTACTCCCCCTACCAGGCGAACGCGGAGCGCTGGTACCGCGAGTCCCAGGAGAAGGTCCTCTACTGGAACCACGCGATCATCAACCCGCCGGTCGACCGTCACCTGCCGCCGGACCAGGTCAAGGACGTGTTCATGCACGTCGAGAAGGAGACCGACAACGGCCTGGTCGTCTCCGGCGCGAAGGTCGTCGCCACCGGTTCCGCGATCACGAACTTCAACTTCATCTCCCACTACGGGCTGCCCATCAAGAAGAAGGAATTCGCGCTCATCTGCACGGTGCCGATGGACGCGCCGGGCATCAAGCTGATCTCCCGGACCTCCTACGCGCAGAACGCCGCCGTCACGGGCACCCCGTTCGACTACCCGCTCTCCTCGCGGATGGACGAGAACGACGCGGTCTTCGTCTTCGACAAGGTGCTCGTCCCGTGGGAGAACGTCTTCGCCTATGGGGATCCCGAGCAGATCAACGGGTTCATGCCGCAGACCGGCTTCATCCAGCGCTTCACCTTCCAGGGCTGCATCCGCCTGGCCACGAAGCTGGACTTCATCGCCGGCCTGCTCCTGAAGGCCCTCGAGATCGGCGGCACGAAGGACTTCCGCGGCGTCCAGGCCCGCGCCGGCGAGGTCATCGGCTGGCGCAACATGTTCTGGGCCCTGACGGATGCCATGATGCTCAACCCCGACCAGGGGCCCAACGGCACCCTCCTGCCCAAGATGGACTACGGGCTCGCCTACCGGATGTTCATGGCCCAGGGCTATCCGCGGATCAAGGAGATCATCGAACAGGACGTCGCCTCCGGCCTGATCTACCTGCCCTCGGGTGCCATGGACTTCAAGAACGCGGAGATCCGCCCGTATCTGGACAAGTACGTCCGCGGCTCCAACGGCATCGAGGCCGTGGACCGGGTGAAGCTCATGAAGCTGCTCTGGGACGCCATCGGTTCCGAGTTCGGCGGCCGCCACGAGCTCTACGAGCGCAACTACTCCGGGAACCACGAGAACGTGCGCGTCGAGATGCTCATGAACGCCATGAACAACGGGACCACGGACTCGATGAACGGCATGGTCGAGCAGTGCATGTCCGAGTACGACCTCGACGGCTGGACCGTCCCGGACCTGTTCAACCACGACGACGTCAACGCCTACCTCCGCCGAGGCCGCTAACCCCGCAGGTCCCCCCACGCGGCGGCGCCCCCCGGGCGCCGCCGCCCCGTGCCGCGGCCCCGAACGGCCCGCCGTCCCGCCGTGACCGAAAACGGCCCGAATCGTCACCGGCGCGGCCTATCCGGCGCGCCCCGGCGGTGCTGTCATGGAGTATGGGCACTGCGCAGACGCCGGGCTCCGGGACCCGCCCCTCCCGCCGCCGGCTCCGGACCCTCGGGCGGATGGGGGCGACCGGCCTGGCCGCGGCCTCCCTCGTGTTCCTAGCGGCCTGCGACCTGGAGGGACCCGGCGGCGGGGGAGGGGGCGGCTACGGCGGCGGCCTTCCTGCGTCCCCCACCGTGTCCAGCGCCCCCGCCTCCAGCGCGGACGCGTCGTCGCCGGCGGCGCCGTCGTCCACCCCCGCACCCACCGGCGGGACGACGACGGCGGCGCCCACGACGGCACCCCTCCCGACCAGCGAATCCGCGTTCTTCGTGTTCCCCGGGCCGGGCGCGGGCACCTTCAGCGGACCCCTCGACCTCGTCGAGGCCTTCGCGACGGACTTCGTGGGCTTCGAGGACCCGGTCGTCGGCGAGTTCAGGCAGGGCGACAACCTCTCCGGGGAGGTCGAGGTCCGGGCCGAGGCCGACGGCCCCGCGACCACCGTCCTCGTCCGCCGGTCGTCGGACGGCATGTGGAACGTCATCGGCGCCACGACCCCCGAGATCCAGGTCGACGAGCCCCAGTCGGCGGCATCCGTGGGCTCCCCGCTGCACGTGAGCGGGGAGGCGCTCGCCTTCGAGGGCAACGTCCTCGTGCAGGTGCGCGGGGCCGACGGCGGCGTCCTCGGCGAGGCGCCCGTGACCGGAAGCGGCGGGCCGGACCCGGGACCGTTCTCCGGCGACATCGACTTCGACGACCCCGGGGACGGCCAGGGCGCGGTCGCGTTCCTCATCCACAGCGCCCGCGACGGCAGCGTGTGGCAGGCCGCCGTGCTCCCGGTCACGTTCGGCGGGTAGCCGGGCCGGACCGCATCCCACGGGCGACCGCGAGGGCCCGGGACAAGTACTCCTGTGGTGCGGGGGCCGATCCTCCGCGGCCTTCCGAGCCGAGGAGACCAGCGTCACTTGACGCATCAACGATTCGCCCGTACCGTTATATGCATAAGCATGAAACGGCTGGTCCGACCGGCCTCCCCGAACCCAAGGAGAACCGCATGAGCATCGTCCTGACCCCCGGCACCTGGAAGCTCGACCAGGCCCACACCGAAATCGGCTTCGTCGTCCGCCACGCCGGCATCAGCAAGGTCCGCGGCCAGTTCACCGAGGCCGACGCCACCCTCTTCGTCGCCGACTCCCTGGCCACCTCGTCCGTCGAGGCCACCGTCAAGACCGCCTCGTTCGACTCCAACGATGACAACCGCGACGCCCACGTCAAGAGCGCCGAGTTCTTCGACGTCGAGCAGTACCCGGAGATGACCTTCAAGGCCACCGGCGTCGAGGGCACCCCGGAGGAGTTCCAGCTCGCCGGCGACCTCACCATCAAGGGCACCACCCTCCCGGTCGCGTTCGATGTCGAGTTCGGCGGCGTGGCCGTGGACCCGTTCGGCGCCACCCGCGCCGGCTTCTCCGCCAAGACCCAGATCTCCCGCAAGGCCTTCGGCATCACCTGGAACGCCGCGCTCGAGGCCGGCGGCGTCCTGGTCGGCGACAAGGTCACCATCGAGATCGACTCCGCGTTCGTCCTCCCGCAGGAGGGCTAGTCCACCAGGGCATTTCCGCCGCCCCCAGGGGCAGGCGACCGAGGGGCCGCGGCCCTGCGCGGCATGGGGGCGTGCGGGGCGGCGGCCCCTTGGCGTGTGGTGGGGGTGTCCGACGGCGGCGGCCCCGCCGCGGAAGGCCCCGCCGCGCGGACGGCCCCGCGGCGCCCGGCGCCCGGCCCGCGGCGCCTATGCCTCGACGCGGGCGAAGCCCAGGGCCGCGTAGCGCCCCACGGCGTCCGCGGGCACGGGGGCGTAGAGCGTCTCGGCGCCCTCGCCGAACGCCTCGGCGGCCAGGCGTCCCACGACGGCCGCCTCCTGGCCGGGGTCCAGGATGTCGCCGCCGACCGCGCGGACCGGGGCCAGCACGGCGAATCCGTCGCCGAAGGCGACCCGCCCCCGGGCGACGGGCCGGTCGAAGTGCGTCAGCTCCACCACGTCGTAGTCCTCGAGTGGGGCCTCCAGCAGCGCGTATTCGCCCGGCAGGGCCTCCGTCGCCTCGACCTCGATGGGCCGGGCGGCCAGCAGCGTCAGGGCGCCGGCGTCGTCGTCCGTCCCGAGCAGCTCCCAGACGGGCTTCCAGTCGTGCGCTGCGCCCATGGCCAACCTCCCCTTCTGGCGTTCCTGCCGCAACCCTACGCCGTTGCGCGCCACGCGCCGCGGCTCCTATGATCGCAAAATGACGATGATATCGACGGAGGTCGGAGACCGGGCGGGGCTCGAGGGCGCCGCGGCCCTGTTCCACAGTCTTTCCGACCCCGGCCGGCTCGTGATCCTGCGCCACCTGGCCCTCGGCGAGCACAAGGTGCGCGAGCTGACCGAGCACCTCGGCCTGGCGCAGTCCACCGTCAGCGCCCACCTCGCGTGCCTGCGCGGCTGCGGCCTGGTCGACGTGCGCACCGAGGGCCGCTCCTCCGTCTACTCGCTGGCCGCGCCGGCCGCCCTGCTCGGACTGTTCGGCTCGGCGGAGGAGCTGCTGCGGGAAACGGGGCACGCCGCGGCCCTGTGCCCCAGCGTCCCGGCGCCGCACGGGGCGGGCGCGCCGTGAGCCACCATCACCACCACGGGCTGCACCACGGCCACGAGACCCACCGCGGCCGCATCGCCGTCGCCCTGGCCATCACCCTGGCGATCCTGGTGGCCGAGCTCGTCGGCGCCTGGGTCACCGGCAGCCTCGCGCTGCTGGTCGACGCCGGGCACATGCTCACCGACGCCGGCGGGCTCGCCCTCGCCCTGGGCGCGGCGATGCTGTCCCTGCGCCCGGCCAGCGCCCGCCGGACGTGGGGGTGGCGCCGGGCCGAGGTCCTGGCGGCGGCCCTGCAGGCGCTGATCCTGCTCTGCGTGGGCGCGTTCGCCGTGGTCGAGGGCGTGCGCCGCCTCGCCGTGCCCACCGACGTCGACGCCGCCGGGACCCTGCTGTTCGGCGTCATCGGCCTCGCCGGGAACATCGCCTCCCTGCTGGTGCTGGCCGGCGGGCGCGAGGCGAACCTGAACCTGCGCGCCGCGTTCCTGGAGGTCGGCATGGACGCGCTCGGGTCCATCGCCGTGATCGCCGGGGCCGTCGTCATGGCCACGACCGGGTGGGCGCAGGCCGACGCCGTCGCCGGCCTGCTGATCGCCGTGTTCATCGTGCCGCGCGCGCTGTCGATCCTGCGGGAGAGCGGCACGATCCTGCTCGAGAGCGCCCCGCGCGGCCTGGACATCGAGGAGGTGCGGCGCCACCTGCTCGGCGTGCCGCACGTGCTCGACGTCCACGACCTGCACGCCTCCCAGATCGCCACCGGCCTGCCCGTCATCAGCGCGCACGTGGTCCTCGAGGACGGCTGCTTCTACGACGGTCACGCGCAGGAGATCCTGCACTCCCTCCAGCGCTGCGTCGCCGGGCACTTCCCGGTGTCGGTCGAGCACTCCACGTTCCAGCTCGAGTCGGCCACGCACGCGCGCCACGAGCCCGGGATGCACTAGGGGGACGACGGCGGCGCCCGGGCGGCCTACGCCAGGACGCGGACCGGGTCCCCGCCCAGCCAGGCGCGGATGGATTCGACCGTCTCCGTGTAGAACACGCGGTATGTCCCCTCGGACACGTAGCCGAGGTGCGGGGTCAGGACCGTGTTCGGGGCCGAGAGGACGGGGTCGCCCGCGGGCACGGGTTCGGTGTCGAACACGTCCAGGGCGGCGCCGCCGAGCCAGCCCTCCCGCAGCCCGCGTAGCAGGGCCTCCGTGTCGACGAGCCCGGAGCGCGCGTTGTTGACCAGGAGCCCGCGGGGCCCGAGCGCGCGCAGCTCCTCCTCGCCGACCGTGTGCCGGGAACGCTCCGAGAGCCGCAGGTGCAGGGTGGCGGCGTCGGCGGCGGCGAAGAGCTCCCGCTTCCCGACGAGCCGCGCCCCGTGGGCGGCGGCCGTCGCCGCGTCCAGGTTCCGGCTCCACGCCAGGACCTCCATGCCGAACGCCTCGGCGTAGCGGGCCATGCGGCGCCCGACCTTCCCCAGGCCCACGATCCCGAGCACGGCGCCCTCCAGGTCCCGGCCGACGGACCGCTGCCACGTCCCGGCCCGCAACGACGCGTCCTCCGTGGGCAGGCGCCGCATCCCGGCCAGCAGCAGCGCCCACGCCAACTCCGCCGTCGCGGCCCCGGATCCGGCCGTGCCGCAGACCCGCACGCCCCGCGCGGCCGCCGCCGCCAGGTCGATCGCCGCGTTGCCCATGCCCGTCGTGACGAGCAGCTCGAGGCCCGGCAGCCCGGCCAGCACGTCCGCGCCGAACGCCGTGCGCTCGCGCATCGCCGCGACTATGTGGAAACCGCGCAGGGCCTCGACGGTCTCCGCCGGGGACCCGAACGGCTCGTGGAAGAACACCGTCTCCACGCCGGGCAGGGCGTCCCAGTCCGCGTAGTCGCGGGCGACCCGCTGGTAGTCGTCGAGGACGGCGAGGCGGCGCATGGGGCTCCCGGGGATCGGCGGCGGTGTCGGGCCGATGCTACCGGGCCCGGCCCGGGTCTAGGCCTGGCCGTACGGCGGCTGCACGGCCGCGCCCGCCCCGCCGTCGGCATCGAAGCGGGCCCCCTCCGGCTTGGAGGGCAGGATCGTGAAGACCAGGACGGCGAGGGAGGCGACCGGGACCAGGTTCAGCAGGTAGAACCAGCCGCTGAAGTTCGCGTCGTGCAGGCGGCGGACCGTCACCGCGATGGACGGGACGAGGATGGCCAGGGAGAACAGGAGCATGAGCAGGCCGGGGACCAGCAGCCCCGCCCCGGGCTCGCCGGTGACGGGGTCCATGGTGGCGACGCCGAGGCCCAGCATCAGGGCGTAGAGGACGAAGACGACGAGGGCGATGAACAGGGTCGCCCACCAGTATTCGCTGCGGCTGGCGCGGCCGGAGAACGTCGCGTACTTCGTGAAGAAGCGTTTGACGGCCCCGCCGAACGAGATGCCGTAGTACGGCTGGCTCAGGGGCGGTTCGCCGACCGGCTGGTAGGGGTTCGCCTGCGGCAGTTGCTGGGACATGGCGGGGTTCCTCCATCGATGTGAATGATTCTGTCCACAGGCTACCCGGCACAAAACGCGTTCGGGGGAGCGGGCATGGGGGGTTCTCCCCAGACCCACCGCTTGTTCACCCCCGGCCGCGGCGGCGCCAGCCGCTACCGTGAACGCATGGAGACCACGGCGCACCCGGCTCCCCGGCCGCCCGTCGCCGGCGTCCTGCTCGCCGCGGGCGCCGGGACGCGGCTGGGCCGCGGCCCGAAGGCGCTGCTGCGCACCGCGGCGGGCGAGACGCTCGCGGCGCGCGGCGCCGGGGCGCTCGCCGGCGGTGGCTGCTCGCCCGTCGTCGTCGTGCTCGGCGCGGGGGCGGACGAGGCCCGCCGGCACCTGGCTGACGGCTGCGTCGTCGTCGTCAACCCCGACTGGGCGGCCGGGCTGGGGTCCTCGCTGCGGGCGGGGCTCGCCGCGGTCCCCGCGGGTTCGGCGGCGCTCGTCGCGCTCGCCGACCAGCCGGGGACGACGGCGACGCTCGTGGCCCGGCTGCTCGCCGCGCACGGGCCCGGCCGGATCACGTCCGCCGGCTACCGCGACGCCGGCGGGTCCCTGCGGCGCGGGCACCCCGTGCTGTTCGGCGCCGCCCACGTGGCGGGCGCGGCGGCCGCGGCGACCGGCGACGCCGGCGCGCGCGCCTACCTCGCGGCCCACCCCGGGGCGGTTGACGTCGTTGACTGCACCGACCTGGACGACGGCGGCGACATCGACACGGCCGCCGACCTCGGCCGGCTGGGGTAGGCCCTAGCCCGCGGTCCGGGCGAGGCCCCCCGTCCGCTCGCCGCCCTCGCCGCCACCGCTCCGGCCGGGCACCAGCCCGGCGTCCCGCAGCGCCAGGTACACGGTGTCCCGGCGCAGGGGCAGCCGGGCGAAGCGGATCCCGGTCGCGTCACGCAGCGCGTTGGACAGGGCCGGCGCGACCGGGTTGTACGGCGACTCGCTCATCGACTTCGCGCCCATTGGCCCGAGGTCGTCGGAGGTCTTGGCGAAGTACACCTCGGAGCGCGGCACGTCCGCGAACGTGGGGATGTGGTACTGCCGCAGGATGTCGGTGACGACGGCGCCGTCCTCGCCGATCACCACCTCCTCGTACAGCGCCGCGCCCAGCGCCTGCGCGATCCCGCCCTCGATCTGGCCGCGGCACTGGCGCGGGTTGACGACGACGCCGGCGTCCGCGGCCTGCACGCTCTGCAGGATGCGCAGCTCCCCGGTCGCGCTGTTCACGGCGACGCGGAACCCGTGGACGTTGAACGCCACGGACCGCGGGGTCCCGCCCCAGCGCCCCTCGGCGCGCAGCGCGACGCCCTGCTCGCGGGCCGCCGCGGCGAGGTCGGCCCAGTTGAAGGTCCGGTCCCCGGCGCGCACCCCGCCGTCGAACAACTCGCACGCCTTGGACGTGGTCGCGGCGAGCCCGGCCGCGAAGCCGCGCAGCAGCACCGCGAGCTCCGTGGCCGCGGCGAACGTGGCCTTGCCCGCGACGACCGTGCCGGTGGAGCCGAACGCGCCGGAGTCGTGCTCGGTGAGGCGCGTGTCCGACTGGCGGATCCGCACGCGCCCGGGCGTCGTCGACAGCGCCTCGGCGGCCAGCTGCGCGTGCACGGTCGTGGTCCCGTTGCCGAACTCGGCCGTGCCGACGTCCAGGGCGAAGCCCTCCGGGCCCAGCTCGATGACGCTGTGCGCGTGGTGCCCGCGCGGCGGGATCGTGGCGATCATCGACAGCGCCGTGCCCGTTCCGGTGAGCCAGTGCGGCCCCAGCCCCGCGCCGTCCGCGCCGCGCGCCGCCCCGCGCCCGAGCGCGTCCCGCACCAGGGCGACGCACTCGTCCAGGCCGTAGGACCCGAACACGACGTCCTCCTCCGGCTCGGGGTGCAGCGAGAGCAGCGGGTCGCCGGGCCGGACCATGTTCCGGGCGCGGAAGCCCAACGGGTCCAGGCCGAGCTGCCGGGCCAGCTCGTCCAGCGCGGACTCGATCGCGAAGATCGTCTGGCTGAGCCCGTAGCCGCGGAACGCGCCGGCGGGGACGGTGTTCGTGTAGACGCTGCGGGCGTCGACGCGCTTGGCGCCGGCCGCGTAGACGGCCATGGACTCCGAGCAGCCGTGGAACATCACGCCCGGGGCGTGGTTGCCGTACGCGCCGGTGTTGGCCAGGACGTCGATCCCCAGGGCGGTGAGCGTGCCGTCCGCGGTGGCCGCGGCCGTGACGGTGACGTCGAAGGGGTGCCGGGTCGTGGACGCCGCGAATTGCTCCGACCGGGTCAGCTCGAGCTGCACCGGCCGGCCCAGGCGCAGGGCCGCGAGCGCCGCGACGTCCTCCACGAGGACCTCCTGCTTGCCGCCGAACCCGCCGCCGACGCGTCCGGCCACGACCCGCACCTTCTCCTCGGGCAGCGAGAAGACCCGGGCCAGGGCGCGGCGGACCAGGAACGGGACCTGGGTGGAGGTCCGGACGGACAGGGTCCCGTCGGGCTCGGTCCAGGCGACGGCGGCGTGCGTCTCCAGCGCGACGTGCTGCACGCGCTGGCTCGAGTACGTGCCCGTGTGGACGGCGTCCGCCGCGGCGAGCGCGGCCGCGAAGTCGCCGATCTCCGCGTGCACCTCCGCGGCCGTGTTGCGGGACGCGTCGGCGATCCGCGAGGAGTCCGGCTTGTCGCCGTGCAGCAGCGGGGCGCCCGGTTCCCGGGCGGCGGCCGGGTCGAGCACGTGGGGGAGCGGCTCCCACTCGATGGACAGGGCCCGCACGCCGGCCTCCGCGGCCGCCACCGTCTCGCCCACGACCGCCGCCACGCGCTGCCCGGCGAACCGGGCGACCCGGTCCAGGACCAGGGTGTCGTCCGGGTCGTCCGTGACGAGCTCGTGCTGTGCGGTCGAGAAGAGGACGGTCGGGGAGTCGTCCGGCGTGAGCACCGCGACGACGCCGGGGACCGCGAGCGCCGCCGACGCGTCGATCGAGGCCACGCGCGCGTGCGGGTGCGGGCTGCGGGCCAGCTTGAGGTGCAGCGGCTGCTCCGGCGGGCCGTCGGGGGTGCCGGCCAGCGCGTCGAGCGTGTAGCGCGCGGTCCCGGTGACGACGGCGGGGCCGGCCGGGGCGGGCGCATCCGTCCCGACGGCCCGGCCGGACGGCGCCGGCGGCGCGTCCGCACCGGCGGCCCGGCCAATTGGTGCCGGAGGCGCCTCAGCCCCGCCGACTCCGAGGGTTGTGGACGATTCGGAGGGCTCTAGCTTGGGTAGTCGGCCGCAGACTTCCGAGTCGGCGTCAGGGCCGGCGCCGGACCGGCCCAGGACCGCGTCCTCGATGGCGCGGTAGCCCGTGCAGCGGCAGAGGTTGCCCTTGAGGCTGCGGGGGAGGTTGGCCAACTGCCCGTCGTCGAAGGTCGAGGCCGTCATCACCATCCCGGCGGTGCAGAACCCGCACTGGAACCCCTGCGCGTCCAGGAACTGCTGCTGCATCGGGTGCAGGGGAGCGTCCGACGGCGGCGCACCGTCCCGCCGCGCACCGTCGGGCGCCGACACCGGCGCGGCCGCGGTCCCGGCACCGGGGCAGGCGGCCGTCGCGCCCGCGGTCGCGGCGAGGCCCTCGATGGTGGTGACGCGCTTGCCCTCCGCGCGGCGGGCCGGGTAGAGGCAGCTGTGGACGGGCACGCCCTCGACGTGGACCGTGCAGGCGCCGCAGTCGCCGCCGTCGCACCCCTTCTTCACGCCCACGGCGCCCTCGGCGCGCAGGTAGGTGCGCAGGCACTGGCCGGGCGCGGGGCGGCCGTGGTGCTCGGAGCCGTTGATGGTGATGCCCATGTCAGTGCGTATGCTTCCGGGGGGCGGCGGCGGGGGAACCGGGCGCATCGGGCGCGGCAGGGTCCCCGGGGCCGGCGGCCCGCGGCGCGCGCGGGGCCGCGCTGTGCGAGTCGCCGGGCGGGGTCGCGGCGTCGGCGAGGCCCGACTCCGGGTCCGCGCCCTCGAGAAGCTCGGCCCGGATCTCCTCGGCGAGCCGGTGCGTCATGTCCCGCCGCCACTCGGGGTGGCCGTGCAGGTCGCGGTGGTACAGCCCGGCGGGGACCGCGTCAGCGAGCGCCTCGGCCAGGCCGCGCGCGTCCGGGAGCGCGCCGGCGGGGAACCGCAGCTGGACCGGACGGACCGTCGAGGCGGTCACGGTCAGGACGAACGCCCCGTCGGGGTCGGCCCGGCCGATCAGCAGGACGCCCGAGCGGCCCAGGTTGCTCAGCGAGAGCCGCCGGAACGCCGTCCGGGCCGCCAGCGCGTGCGCGGGCAGGTGGACGGAGCGGATCAGCTCGCCGGGGGCCAGCGTGTTGGCGCCGTCCCCGACGACCAGCTCCGCGACCGGCTGCCGCCGGGATCCGCCGCCGGGGGCCAGGACCGTGGCCACGCCGTCGAGCCCCGCGCACAGCGACGTCACCGGCCCCGCCGGCAGGGACGTGGCGATGTTCCCGCCCACCGTGGAGAGGTTCCAGATCTTGAACGACGCCACGAACGGGTCGCAGCACGGCCGCACGAGGGCCACCGCGGGCCAGGCGGCCGCGTCGACGCCGGCGTCCCCGGGCAGCGCGTAGAGCCGGGCGATGGTGCATGTGGCCGCCAGCTCGATGCCGTCCGGGCCCACCCGCACGGGTTCCCACCCCGCCTCCGTGATGTCCAGCAGGCGCCGCAGCGTCTGGCTGCCGTAGGAGAAGAGGACGGTGCCGCCGGCCAGCCACGCGTCGCCCGGGCGCCAGGCGTCCGGGTCGGTGGTCGGGACGAGGTCCTCGACGGTGCTCAGGTCCATGCCGGGACCTCCTCGGGGTGCGGCGCCGCGGCGGGCGGCGCGGTGGCGGGAACGGTGGCCCGCACGGCGGCGGGCGCCGCGGCGGAGGAGCCGATGGGACCGGCCGGCGTGTGGATCGGTCCGGGCAGGCGCTCGAGCGGCAGCCCCGTGGCGGCCGGGCTGCGCGAGGCGACGAGCTGCGCCGCGATGGAGACCGCGACCTCGGCCGGCGTGATCGCCTGCAGGTCCAGTCCGATCGGCGAGTGCAGCCGCGCCAGCGCGTCGGGGTCCACTCCGGCGGCGAGCAGCCCGGCGACGCGCTGCTCGTGGCTGCGCCGCGAGCCCATCGCGCCCAGGTAGGCGACGTCGAGCCCCAGCGCGGACGCCAGCAGCGGGTGGTCGAACTTCGGGTCGTGGGTGAGGACGACGACGGCGGTGCGCCCGTCGACCCGCCCCGCGGCGGCCTCGCCCGCGAGGTACTCGTGGGGCCACGCGGTGGAGATCTCGTCCGCGGCGGCGAAGCGCGGCTGGTGCGTGAACGCGGCGCGGGCGTCGCAGAGGGTCGTGCGGTAGCCGAGCAGCCGGCCGATCGGCAGCAGGGCCTCGGCGAAGTCGTTGGCCCCGAAGACCAGCATCCGCGGCGGGGCGAGCCGCGACTCGACCAGCAGGGCCGGCGGCTCGGCTGGACAGGGGACCGGCCCGGCGGCGGCCCGGGTGGCCGCGGCGGGGCGGCCGCCGGCGCCGGGAAAGCCGCCCCGGTCCGCGCCCGGAGGCTCCTCCCGGGCGGCTCCCGCGGCGTGGACGACGCCGGTGCGTCCCCCGGCCGCGAGGGCCGCGACCTGGGGCTCCGCGGCCCCGGCAAGGGCCCCGGAGCCAAGGATCCGGGCGAGCCCGGCGCGCAGCCGGGCCCGGTCCAGGTGCTGCGGCGCGGGCACCAGCAGGAACCCGCTGCCGCCGGCGTCGACCGGGCGCACGAGGGCGACCGGGTCATGCGGGCCCAGCGCGGCCAGCGCCGCGAGGGTCCGCGCCCCGGGACGGCCGGCGGCGGGTGCTGCCCCGCCGTCGGCCCCCGGATCCCCGGCGGCGACGGCGGGGGAGGTCGTCCCGCCGTCGTCCGCCAGGGGCTCGATGTGCACCGCCAGCTCGCCCCCGCACGTCAGCCCGACCTCGAACGCGTCCTCCGGCGAGTACCCGAACGACTCGCGGCGCGCCGCGCCGGTCTCCAGCGCCTCCAGGGCGGAGGCGACGACGGCGCCCTCGACGCAGCCGCCGGACAGGGAACCGAGGACGGCGCCGTCGTCCCGGACCAGCATCGACGTGCCGGTGGGGCGGGGCGTGGAGCCGCTCGTGGCCGCGATGGTGGCGACGGCGCAGGCGTGCCCGTCCAGCCACCCGGCCGGGATGGATGGGAGGTTCAACATGGTGGTGCGGTCCTTTCCGGTCAGCCGCCGAGCAGGGCGGTGATCGGTTCGCGGGCGAAGTAGACGAGGAAGCCGGCGGCCACGACCCACAGCAGCGGGTGGACCTCGCGGCCCCGCCCGGCGGCCGTGTTCACGAGCGCCCAGGAGATGAAGCCGACGCCGATGCCGTTGGCGATCGAGTAGGTCAGCGGCATGGTCACCAGCGTCAGGAACGCCGGCATGCCGACGGAGAAGCGGGTGAAGTCGATCTCGCGGATCTGGGCGGCCATGAGCGTGCCGACGACGACGAGCGCCGCGGCGGCGACCTCGATCGGGACGACCGACGTCAGCGGGGTCAGGAACATGGCGCCCAGGAACAGCAGGCCCGTGACGACGGAGGCCAGGCCCGTGCGGGCGCCCTCCCCGATGCCGGCGGCCGAGTCCACGTAGACCGTGTTCGACGAGCCGGAGGTCGCGCCGCCGGCGACGGCGCCGAGGCCCTCGACGACGAACGCTGCCTTCAGCCGCGGGAACGTCCCGTCCGACTTGGCGAGCCCGGCGCCCTGGGCCAGGCCGCTCATCGTGCCCATCGCGTCGAAGAAGTTGGTGAACACGAGCGTGAACACCAGCATCGTCGCGGCCAGGGCGCCGATCCGCTCGAAGGAGCCGAACAGGTCGACCTGGCCGATGAGGGACAGGTCCGGCAGCGACACCGGCGTGCCGGTCAGCTCGGGCCGGTTCAGGTGCCAGCCCCCGGGGTTGTCCGCCGACGCGGTGCCCAGCTTCG
Organism: Arthrobacter paludis; assembly: GCF_056782315.1. NCBI lineage: Bacteria > Bacillati > Actinomycetota > Actinomycetes > Micrococcales > Micrococcaceae > Arthrobacter > Arthrobacter paludis. The sequence goes on along the minus strand of NZ_JBXAEW010000011.1, from coordinate 21,288 downwards.
CGAACGCCTCGACGACGACGGCGAGGACCGTGGTGGCGATGATCCCGATGAGCAGGCCGCCCTGGACCCGGCGGGCCACGAGCGAGCCCATGACGAGCAGGCCGACGACGAAGACCACGGTCGGGACGGACGTGATGGAGCCGCCGTGCCCGAGCTGGACGGGCGGACCGCCGGCCGTGCCCTGGACGAATCCGGAGTCGACGAACCCGATGAACGTGATGAACAGGCCGATGCCGACCGTGATGGCGGCCTTCAGCTCGCGGGGGATCGCCCGGAAGATCGCGGTCCGCGCCCCGGTGAGGCCGAACGCGACGATCAGCAGCCCGTTGATGACGACCAGGCCCATGGCCTCCGGCCAGGTCACGTCCCCGACGACCGAGACGGCCAGGAACGAGTTGATGCCCAGCCCGGCGGCGAGGCCGAACGGCAGGTTGGCGACGAGCCCGAACGCGATGGTCATGACGCCGGCGGTCAGCCCGGTGACGGCGCCGACCTGCGCGGCGGGCAGGAAGTTCCCGGCCACGTCCACCGGCGCGCTGTCCGGGGAGAACCCGCCGAGGATCAGCGGGTTCAGCACCACGATGTACGCCATGGTGAAGAAAGTGACGATCCCGCCGCGGACCTCCCGCGAGAGCGTGGAGCCGCGGGCGGTGATCGAAAAGTGCCGGTCCAGGAGGCCGGCGGCGGGACGGGGGCCGCCGGGTGTCCCGGCCCCGCGGCCCGCCCGCCCGCCGGTGCGGGGGTCGGGGCGCCCGGGGGCGAGCTGGCGGTTCACGGCGGCGGCGCCCTTGCGGAACGTGTCGGTGATGGCCACGGCCGGTCCCCTAGTACTCGACCCGGGTGGCCAGCTTGCCCCAGAGCTCGAACGGCTCCAGGTGGCCGGTGTCCTCGCTGTCGTCGTGGACCACCGGCATGAGGCTCCGGTCGCCGGGGTGGTCGAAGTAGTCGTAGAAGAGGGCGTCGTCGAAGCCGGCCGCGGCGGCGTCGTCGCGGTTGGCGGCGTAGACGACGCGGTCGATGCGCGCCCACAGGGCCGACGCCAGGCACATGGGGCAGGGCTCGCAGCTCGAGTAGAGGACGGCCCCGCTGAGGTCGAACGAGCCGATGCCCTGGCAGGCGGCGCGGATCGCGGTGACCTCGGCGTGGGCGGTGGGGTCGTTGTTCGCGGTGACGCGGTTGACGCCCTCGAATTCGCGGCCGTCGGCGGTGACCACTAGGGCGCCGAACGGCCCCCCGGAGTCCGCGACGTTCTTGCAGGCGATGGCGACGGCCTTGGCCAGCGGGTGCGCGGCCGGTGCGGTGTGTTCCATGGTGGCGACTTCCTGGTTCGATCGTGGAAGCCGTTCCGGGGTGCAGGGGCACAGGTTGCTCCGGACCCCGACTCGGCTCCATCGATTGCCGATGAGGTGAGTAGCGCCCGGTAGATAGCCCCCAGGGATCCTGGGTGCCCGCCATTGGCAAGCACCACGGTAGCACTCCTGTGAGGGGCGTCACAGGGGTTTGGCGGAAAAAGTTTTCCGCAGAGCGGTCGACGGCGGCGGCGCCGGCACGGGGACCAAGCGGCGGCGGACCCCAGGCGACGGCGGAGCGCGGGGCGCCGGGTGGCCGTGTGGGGAATCGATGGCAGTTGTGGGCATCGCTCTCAGTTGATGTCGGATATCGGGAATTGTTCGAAGGTATTTCGTCCAAAGGGGCCGAATCGCAAGAAGAGCTTCGAGCGATTCCGGAAAATCGGTATCAACTGAGAGCGATTCGAGCGGGGCGGCATCAAGTGCGAACGATCCCGGAAGGGGGCCGTCGGGCGAAGGGGCGGCGGGGCCGGCGGCATTGGCGCGGACCGGGGCCGTCCGGCGGGCATTGGCGCGGGCCGGAAGGTGCCGTCGCGCCGCCGTCGTCCCCCATGCCGTCGACGGCGGGGTCGCCCCCCGGCCGCCGCGCGCGCCCGTGGAGGCCGGCGGCCCCGGGCGGGCGCCCCCGCGCCCCTTTCGGCGGCCGCCGGCCTGCGGCATGCTGGGGCCATGGCCAACGTGACCCTGACGCACATCGGCGGACCCACGGCCCAGTTCACCCTCGGCGGCTGGACCTTCCTCACCGACCCGACCTTCGACCCGCCCGGCGAGTTCCCAGGCGCGGCCGGGACGCTGGTCAAGACGACCGGCCCGGCCGTCGCGCTGGACGCGCTGCCGGACACCGACGTCATCCTGCTCTCGCACGACCAGCACGCCGACAACCTGGACCGCTCCGGCCGGATGCTCGTCGAGTCGCTCGCGGCGCGCACGTTCAGCACCGTCGAGGCCGGCAAGAACGGCTCGACCGTGCACGGGCTCAAGCCGTGGGACGAGGTCACGCTGCAGGAGGAGGGCAAGGAGACCCTGACGCTGACGGCGGTCCCCGCCCTCCACGGGCCGGAGGGCGCGGAGAAGCTCGCCGGCACGGTGACGGGCTTCGTTCTGGCGGGCGTCGACCAGCCCACCGTCTACTTCAGCGGCGACAACGCGTCCGTGGACAAGGTCCGCGAGATCGCGATGCGCTTCCCGCACGTCGACGTCGCCATCCTCTGCGCCGGAGCCGCCCGCGTCGGGGCGTTCGACAACGCCGCCCTCACGCTCACGGCGGATGACACGCTCAAGGTCGCGCGGATCCTCGGCCGGCCCACGGTGGTGCCGGTCCACGCCGAGGGATGGGCGCACTTCAGCGAGGGGCACGCCGAGCTGCGGGCCGCGTTCGAGGGCACCGACGTCGAGGACCGGCTGAACATCCCGGAGTCCGGCCGGGCCGTGAACCTGGCGTAGCGCGGGCCTCCGCCGGCCCCGGCCCGCCGTGGGCCCCGCCGCCGGCCCGCTACGCCGGCTGCGGGAACAGGGTCCGGTCGATGAACGACGTGACGTCGTGCAGCACCCGTTCCTTGTCCGTCTCGTTGAAGATCTCGTGCCGCGCGCCGGGGTAGGACAGCGACTCGGTGCGCGCGCCCCGGATCTCGCCGATCCCCTCGCGGCTGGCGTCGATGGGCACCAGCCGGTCGTCCTCGCCGTGCAGGTACAGGACCGGCAGGTCGCCCAGGCTTCCGTGCCCGCGGATCCGGCGCATGCACTCGTCCAGGGCCTCGAGGGTCTCGCGCTTGAAGTCCCCGTGCCAGACCAGCTCGTCGGCCGCGTACTCCTCCCCGACGGCGGGGTCGCGGGAGAGCGTGTCCGGGTCGATCGGCGTCGCCGGGATCTCCTCGCGGGAGAGCAGCTCGTCGACCGTCGCCCAGCGGCCCACCACCGGCCCGGAGAGCACCATGGCGTCCAGTTCGTGCCCGTGCAGCTGCGCGTACCGGATGGCGATCATCCCGCCCATCGAGTGGCCGACCAGCACCAGCGGCACTTTCGGGTTCCGCTCCTGCGCGGCGAGCACGAGCTGGTGGAAGTCCTCCACGACGTCGTCGAAGTCCCGGATCAGCACGCGCTCGCCGTCGCTGTTCCCGTGCCCCGCGTGGTCCACGGCGTACACGCTGGCTCCGTGGAGGTTGAGCCGCTCGGCCACCCACGCGTAGCGGCCACTGTGCTCGCCGTAGCCGTGGCACAGGACCGCCACGTACCGCGGGGTGCGCGTCTCCCACGCCGTGACCGCGAGCCGGCCGGCGTGCCCCTGGAACGTCAAGCGTCCACCCATGCCGTGTGCTCCCTTCCTCGGTTCCCGCCGTCCCGTGGGTGGCGGCCTCCACGCGCCCATCCTAGATCCCGGCCGTCTCCCGGGGCAGGGCGCCGTCGCGCCGGCCTTGCGGCCGCTCTAGCGGCGCCGCCCTCCGGTCCCTACGGTGAGGCAGTGGCGGGGGCAGGACACGGGTGAGAGGTGGACACGGATGACGACGGCGGAGCCGGCGGTGCGGTTGGGCATCATGGCCGACCCTGGACTCCCGGAGCAGGTGGCCCAGAAAGTGGGCGCGGACCTGGCCGACTACCTGGCCGAGCACGTCAGCCCAAGGCTCACCTGGGAGGTCCAGGTCGTGCCGGGCGCCCTGCCGATGGTGTCGGACGGGACGATCCCGCTCCGCCAGCGGGCGCCTCAGGTCCTCGAATGGCACGGGTGGGACCACGTGGTGTACCTGACCGACCTGCCGCGATCCCTGGGCGGCCGGCCGCTCGTCTGCGAGGTCGACACGGACGAGCACGCGGCCATGGTGTCCATGCCTTCCTTCGGGGCCTGGGGGATCCACACCCGCACGCGGCGGCTGCTGGCCACCGTCGTGGGCTGGCTGCAGCGTGGCGCCCAGGTCGTGCGGGCGCCCACCCGGGAGGGCGGAGCCCCCACCGGCACGGCGGTGCACTCGGGGGGGCCGGGGGACACGGCCGCCTACCTCGTCCTCACCGGACCGCTGAGCAGGATCCGGCTGCTGGCCGGCATGGTCCGCGGCAACCAGCCGGGCAGGCTGCTGCCCGCGCTCTCGACGTCTATGGCGACCGCCGTGGCCTCCGGGGCGTTCGGTATCTTCTACACGTCGATCTGGAACATGTCCGATGCGTTGCCGCTGCGGCGTTTCGTCCTGGTCAGCATCGTCGTGATCCTGGGCCTGACGGCCTGGCTGATCGCGCACAACGGCCTCTGGGCCCGGGGCCACGCGCGGGGCACCGCCGTCGGACCGCGCCTGGACAACCTGTCGACCTTCGCCACCGTGGCCGTTGGCGTCTTGCTGATGTACGCGGTCCTGTACGTGGTGCTCTTCGTCGCGGCGGTGGCGGTGGTGGACGCGGACTACCTCGCCGCCCAGCTCCGCCACCCCGTGGGCTTCGGGGACTACGCCACGCTGACGTGGCTGGCCGCGTCGCTGGGCACGGCCGCGGGGGCGCTCGGTTCCAACTTCGACAGCGACTCGGCCATCCGCGCGGCGACCTACAGCCGGCGGGAGCAGCAGCGGCGCGAGCTCGAGGAGCAGCGCGAGGAGCGGCAGCGCCGCGAGGAGGAACTGCAGGAGCGGGAGCGGCAGAGGCCGGAGGATTGACCCGGCCGCGCGGGGCCACGGCGCGCCGTGCACCGGGCCGGGCGGGGCACGGAGCGTCGGGCACAGGACCGCGCGGGGACGGCTGGGACACATCGGGGTCCGCTGCCCGGCGTGTCGCCCGGCGTGTCCGGTCGAAATAGCCGTGCGGAAGGGCTGAAGTGTCCCAGGCGTCCCGGGCCCCGGCGTCGTTGCCTGGCTCCCCGGCCGGTTGGGGTTAGGGGTAGAGGCCGCGGGTGAGGTGCGCCTCCGCCACGCGCTCGACGGCGGTGACCGTCGCCGCCTCGCGCAGCGACAGCCCCCGGGCGGAGGCGACCTCGAGCAGGCGGTCCCACGCCGTGAGCATCCGCCGCCGCAGCCGGTCGTCCACCTCGGAGGCGCTCCACCAGTACGCCTGGTTGGACTGCACCCACTCGAAGTAGGAGACGAGCACGCCGCCGGCGTTGGCCAGGATGTCCGGGACCACCAGGACGCCGCGCTCGGCGAGGACCGCGTCGGCCGCGCCGGTCGTCGGTCCGTTGGCGCCCTCGACGACGAGCCGGGCCCGGACGCGGCCGGCGTTGCCCTCGTGCAGCACGCCCTCGACGGCCGCGGGGACCAGCAGGTCGACGTCGAGCTCCAGCACTTCGTCGGCCGGCAGCGGGTCGCCGCCCGCGAAGCCGACGACGGAGCCGGTGGCCTCGACGTGGGCCCGCAGCGCCGGCACGTCCAGGCCGCCCGCGGCGTGGACCGCCCCGTACTGGTCCGCGACGGCGACCACCCGCACCCCGGCCTCGGCCAGGAACAGGGCCGTGCCGGCCCCGACCTTGCCGAAGCCCTGGACGGCCGCCGTCGTCGAGGCCGGGGCCAGGCCGAGGTGCTTCAGCCCGGCCAGGGCGATGTGGACGACGCCGGCCGATGTCGCCGAGGCCCGGCCTTCGGAGCCGCCGAGCGCCACCGGCTTCCCGGTGACGACGCCTGGGACGGTGTGGCCGGAGGACACGGAGTAGGTGTCCATCATCCACGCCATGGTGCGCTCGTCCGTGCCGATGTCCGGGGCGGGGATGTCCTTCTCGGGGCCGATGATCGGCAGGATCTCCGACGTGTAGCGGCGGGTGACGCGCTCCAGCTCGGCCTGCGAGTAGCGGCGCGGGTCGATCCGGACGCCGCCCTTGGCCCCGCCGTACGGGACGCCGAGCAGCGCGCACTTCCACGTCATCCACATGGCCAGTGCCCGGACCTCGTCGAGGTCGACGAACGGGGAGAAGCGCAGGCCGCCCTTGGCCGGCCCGCGGGAGAAGTTGTGCTGGACCCGGTGTCCGGTGAGGACCTCGACGGATCCGTCGTCGCGCCGCAGCGGGACGCTCACCGTCAGCTCGCGGCGGGGGCGGGCGAGCAGCTCGTGCATCCCCTGGTCGTAGCCGAGGGCGGCGATGGCCGCCGCCAGCTGGGCCTGGGCGTTCTCGAGGGGCCGGGAGCGGCGCTCCACGGCCTCCTGGGCTTCCACGATCGTCGTCATTGACTTCGCTTTCCTCCGCTGGTTGCCTTCCCCGCAACGGCGGGGCGGACCATCACCGTAGGCCGCCAGCGCGGTCGGACGGGAAGGCCTCGTCCCACTTCTGTCTGGAATATCAGACGGAGTGAGGGCGCCGTCAGCGGATGTCCGGCGGCCGCTGTGGTGCCACTACCGGCCCGGATCCCCGTCGTTACGGGGGATGGCCGCCCTCCTGGCCTTGGGGGGCCGGCGACGACGGTCCAATGTCTCTAATCCCGGACGCTATCTGCCGGGCTGGCCCCCAGAGGGGCCCTCCGTGCGCTTGTCTGGAGTGCGACGTAAGCCCGATCACAGCAGCGCCGTTCGGCCGGCCCCACGGGGCCCCGGCCCGGGCCTGCTCGGGGCCCCGCCCGGCCCCTGCCCGGGCCCCCGTTCGACCACCGGCCGACCCCCTGGCCGACCCACAGGAGAGTCCACATGAACACCCGACAGTCCCAGCTGCCCTCCCGGGCGGCCGCGCCCGGCGGCACCTCCGCCGGAGCCCCGTCCGCGGGAGCGCGGCCCACGGGTTCCCCGTCCCCCGGAGGCCCCGCCGGAGGCGGCGCCCTCCGCCGCGGGCTCAGCATGCGCCACATCCAGTTCATCGCGCTCGGCTCCGCCATCGGCACGGGCCTGTTCTACGGTTCGGCCACGGCCATCCAGAAGGCCGGCCCCGCCGTAATCCTCGCCTACGTGGTCGCCGGCGCCGCCGTGTTCATGGTCATGCGGGCCCTCGGCGAGATGGCGGTGCGGCACCCCGTCCCCGGCTCGTTCGGCCAGTACGCGGCCCGCTACCTGGGCCCGTTCGCCGGCTTCGTCACCGGCTGGACGTTCGTGTTCGAGATGGTCGTCGTCGCCATCGCCGACGTCACCGCGTTCGGCGTCTACATGGGCTTCTGGTTCCCGGACACGCCGCGCTGGATCTGGGTGGTCGCCGTGATCCTCTTCATCGCCGGAATCAACACCCGGCACGTGAAGGTCTTCGGCGAGCTCGAGTTCTGGCTGACCATCGTCAAGGTTGGCGCGATCCTGGCCATGATCGGCGGCGGCATCGCCCTGATGGTGGTCGGCGTGTCCTTCGAGCCGGGCACCGCGGTCGGTCCGCAGAACCTGTCCGGCCACGGCGGCTTCCTGCCCAACGGCGTCGACGGGCTCCTGGCGGCCCTCGCCGTCGTCGTGTTCGCCTTCGGCGGCATCGAGACCATCGGCATCACCGCCGGCGAGGCCGACGACCCCCGGCGCTCCATCCCGCGCGCCGTGAACGCCGTGCCGTGGCGGATCCTGCTCTTCTACGTGGGCACCATGGCCGTGATCATGTCGCTCGTGCCGTGGGACCGGATCACCGGCGACGCCAGCCCCTTCGTGCAGATCTTCTCCGCGCTCGGCGTGCCCGCGGCCCCGGCCATCCTCAACGTCGTCGTCATCTCGGCCGCGATCTCCGCGATCAACGCGGACACGTTCGGCGCCGGCCGCATGCTCTTCGGCCTCGCCCAGCAGGGCCAGGCCCCGAGGGCGTTCGCGCACGTCTCGAACAAGGGCGTGCCGTGGCTGACGGTGCTCGTGATGTGCGGCGCGCTCGCCGTCGGCGCCGTGCTCAACGCCGTGATCCCGGAGAACGTCTTCCTGGTCATCGCCTCCATCGCGACGTTCGCGACCGTCTGGGTGTGGCTGATGATCCTGCTCTCCCACATCTCCATGCGCCGCGAGATCGCCCGCGAGGGCCGGCCGGAGTCGGAGTTCCGGGTGCCCCTGTGGCCGGTGGCCTCGTGGGCCGCCGTCGGGTTCGTGGTCCTCGTGATCGTGCTCCTGGGCTGGTTCCCGGACTCGCGCGTGGCCATGGTCGTCGGCGTCGTGTGGCTCGCGCTGCTCGCGCTCGGGTACCGCTTCGGCGTCCGCGGCGGCGGCCGCAGCCGCCCCGACCTGGACGACCACACCAAGCCGCTGCCCACGGCGCTCCATTAGCGGACGGCCTTGCCGGCCTCGGACCCGGGGTCGAGCACCGGCAAGGAGCTAGTCCGGGGACGCCAGCGCACAGTTGCCCACTTCTCGCCGAGGAGACGGGCCGAAGCTGCGTTATGTGCACGAATTCGGCTCGTGAACATTGGTACTTGGGCAGTTCCGTTCGGACGCAGGCCGATTCGAGTACTTCTTCACGCCGGGGCGAACGCGTGGCACGCTGGGGGCCATGGCGATTCCGGTGGACGACGGGTTGCGGATCGGGCTCTGGTGCAAGGCGCAGACGCCCGAGGAGTCGTGCGGCGTGATGCGCATCGAATGCGAGATCGCGGACCGCCACGTCACGGTGTTCGATGCCCGTGCGCCCTGGGACGGCTCCGACGGGCTGTGGTCCCGGACGCCCGTCGCCCGCCTGCGCTACACAGGAACCACGGGCCTGTGGTCCCTCTACTGGTGCGACAGCGCCGGCCGCTTCCACGAGTACCGGTCGCGCAAGCCGGCCAAGCGCGTGCAGACTCTGCTGGACCACCTCGCACACAGCGGCGACCCGATCTTCTGGGGGTAGCCGCCGACGCTAGGTCGCGCGGCTGGTGGCCTTCCTGCTCTCCGACGACGCGTCCTTCATGACGGGCGGCTACTACCTGGTCGACGGCGGCTACACCGCGGTGTGACAGAGGGGGACCCGGCGCCCTCCCCCCAGATGGCGCCGGGTCCCGGCATGGGCGGCCCCGTCCGCCCCCGTCGACCACGATCCCCCCGGTCGTTCGGTCGTCGTACCCCTCAAGAGCGTCGAGGGGCGTTCCTGATACACCCGGGCGAAAAAGTTTTCTCCGGCCCGCCCCGGCCCGCCTCGGACGGTGCCGCGGGGCGACGCGGGAGCCCCCCCCGGCCGTCAGGAGGACGCCGGCCGCGCCGCGCGCCACCCCGAGCCGAACCAGGTGAAGCTGCGGTCCAGCAGCCCCTCCGCGGCGGCCGCGAGCGCGGCCGGCCCGTCCTCTCCCGCGGCGAGCCCGCGGTGCATGGCGGCCATGGTCCGGCAGGCGACGGCGTCGGGCACGTCCGTCAGGGGCGCGACGACGGCGCCCACGCCGAGCGCGAGCAGGCTCGCGGTCAGACCCAGGGCCTCGTCGCCCGGCCGCAGCCGGCCGCGCCCCGCGCCGCAGGCGGAGAGCACCACCAGCGACGCGCGCAGCGGCACGTGCTCCAGCTCGTGGGCGAAGAGGGACCCGCCGTGCAGCCGCAGCGAGGAGAACAGCGGGCTGTCCTCGCGGTGCCGCCCGTGCGCGGCGATGTGGACGACGTCGTAGCCGGCCAGCGCCTCCCGCACGGCCGCCGGCTCGGACGGGACCCGGTCCGCCGCCGACCAACTGGCCGCCACGGCGTCGCACTCCCGCCCGGCCAGGGCGAGCCCCGGGCCGGCCGCGACCGCCAGCCGCGGGGCCCGGGCCAGCAGGACGGCGCCGGCGCCCCACGCCCCGACCGACCGGGCCTGCGTCAGCGGCACGCCCCGCAGGCGCGGCAGCATGCCCCACGGCAGCCGGGCCAGGGCCCCGCTCGGGACGACGACCACGGGGCCGTCGCCGAGCGAGGCCGGCAGCAGCATCCGGTCCAGGGCCGCGAGGGACTCCTCCAGCGACGCGCGGACGGCCGCGCCGAGGGGCCCGGGCGGCGCGTGGGCCGCCGCGGACGCGTCGGCGGTGGTGCGGGCCACCAGGTCGCCGACCTCCTCCCGGCCGGCCAGCCGCAGCAGGGCGGCGGGCTGGCCCGGCTCCACGTCCACCAGGCGAAGGCGTCCGCCGGACCAGAAGTAGCTCAGGACGCGCGCGCCCCCAAGCCGCGCGCGCGAGGCGTGCCCGCGCCGCCCGACCGGCGCCGCCGCCCGCCGCGCCCACAGGCCCTCCCGCAGTTCCCGCTCGATCCGGCCGGTCTCGGCCCGCAGCCCGGGGGCCGCGTCCGGCCCGGCGGCGCGCAGCTCCTCGTGGCGCCGGCGCAGCGTGGACCACCGCTCGGCCAGCGACGGGTCCGCGGGCGGGACGACCGACGGCACGCTGTCCAGCGCGGCCCGCCACCGCTCGGTGGCCCGCAGCGCCGCCCACGCGGAGGACGCGGCCGCCCGCTCGAGGTCCATGGCGAGGACCGGGGCCAGGTGGACGGCGACGGCCGTGCGCAGGTCCAGGCTCGCCATGCCGCCCCGGGCCGCGGAGAGCTCGTCCGCCGCGGCCCGGACCAGTCGGCCGCGGGCCGCGGCATCGGGCGCCAGCTGCAGTTGGGCCAGGATGGCCAGGGCCCGCGTGGCCAGCAGCGGCGCCCGGCGCATCCGCCGCAGCCGCCGGGCGGTGTCCGCCGACTCGGCCGCGCCCGGCTTCCCGGCCCGGGCCGCCGCGACGACCAGCAGGGCCGCCGCCCGGTCCGCGAGCCAGGGGTTGGACGCGTCCCGCGCCGCCGCGGCGAGGTCCGCCGCCTCCGCCAGCGCCGCCGCGGCGAGGTCCGCCGCCTCCGCCAGCGCGTCGGTGGCGGGGCCCGCAGCCGGGCCGGGCCACCCGGACCCCAGCAGCCGCGCCTCCAGCGCGACGGCCCGCGCCTCCAGCTCCCGGGCCCGCTCGCCCCGGGCCGCCGCCTCAGCGGCCACCTCGCCGGCGACGCGCAGCGCCTCCGCGCCCCGGCCCGCCAGGGCGGCGCAGCGCGCCCGGTCCAGCCGCGCCTCGCCGTGCTCCTGCGCCAGGCCGCCCGCGCGCAGCTCCGCGGCGGCCCGGTCGAGCAGCCCCTCAGCGTCCTCGAGCAGCCCGGCCTCCATGAGGACGCGGGCGCGGTCGTGGCGCGCGACCGCCCGGTCGACGTCGGCGTCCATCCCGTCCGCCTCGGCCATGGTCCCCAGCGCCGCCGGCAGCTCGCCGCGCAGGAACTCCACGTACCCGAGGTTGTGCAGCGCCATGAACCGGTACTCGGGCAGGTCCTCCGCCAGCCCGGCCGCGGCGCGCAGGTCCCCGGCCGCCTCGTCCAGCGCCCCGGCCCGGGACCCGATCGTCCCCTTGTTCAGCAGCAGCCGCACCCGGTCGTCCAGGGGCAGGGCCGCGGAGCGCTCGACGGCGGGGCGCAGCCGGGCCAGCGCCTCGTCGACGCTGCCCGCCCGGGCCAGCAGCACCCCGGCCTGTACGTGGGCCAGGGCCTCGATGGCGTCGAGCCCCGCCGCGGCGGCCTCCGCCAGCGCGGCGTCGATCTCCGCGAGCGCGGCGGGCAGCCCGTCGGCGTCGCACGTCAGCCAGGAGCCGGTGAGCCGGAGGCGCAGGCCCAGCTCCTGCCCGGCCGCGCCGGGCTGCCCGTCGAGGTGGCGCCGGGCCTCCTCCAACCGCGCGCGGGCCTCGGGGAGGCGGTACTGCGCGACGGCGGCGCGCGCCGCCTGGTACGCCTCCTCGGCGGCGGCCAGCGCCGCGGTCGGGGCGCCGGGCAGCGCGTCGGGCGCCACGTCAGAGCTCGATGACCGGCGTCTTGACGGGCCGGACGCCGGGCTCGGGCGGGCGCAGCAGGAAGCTGGCGGGGCCGCGCGGCACGGACCGCCAGACCAGCCGGCCGTGGGCGTCGGAGGTCTGCCAGCGGGTCCCGGCCGCGCAGACCAGCGCGACGTCGATCCCGCCGCCGGTGACCCACGCGTCGATGCGGCGGGAGCCGTCGTCCTCCTCGCCGGGACGGATCATCAGCTGCAGGGAGGAGCTCGTGAACGTGACGGTGTCCGTGGTGCCCGCCTCGGTGGCGGCGCGCAGCGCCGGCTCCCCGGCCTCCAGCAGCGTCGCCGCCTCCGCGTCCAGCGCGGCGAGGGACACGGCGAACAGGACGTCGTCGTCGAGCGTGGGCGGGGGCGGGTCGACGGCGTCGTACAGGCCGGCGAGGGCGGCCAGGAGGGCCGTGTCGGCCGCGTCCAGCGGCTGGTCGTGCTCGTTCATGGCGTGCTCCAGGCGGGGTCGGCGGCGAGTGACTTGCGCAGGGCGGCCAGGCAGCGGCCGCGGGTCGGCCCGATCGAGCCGACCGGGATCCCGAGGGACTCCGACAGGGCCGAGTAGTCGGGCGGGCCGCCGCGGCTGACCACGCGCAGTAGGGCCTGGCAGCGCGCGCTGAGCCGGGCCACGTGCGACCACAGGGCCCGCTGGGCCTCGTCGCGCAGCAGCTCCTCGGCCGGCCCGGGCCCGGGGTCGCGCGGCTCCGGGACGCCGCCGTCGTCCTCCTCCGGCCCGCCCCACGGCAGGGCGCGGCGGCCGTCGCCGCGCACCCGCCACGCCTCCCGCCGGACCGTGGTGCCCAGCCACGCGAGTACCGTGCGCGGGTCGCGGAGGTCCGCGGCCTTGGCGACGAGGCGCAGCCACGCGGTCTGCACGACGTCCTCGGCGTCGCCGCGGTCCAGCCCGCACGCCCGGGCCACGTGCCACAGGGTCGGGTTGAGCAGGCGGACCAGGGGCTCGATCGCCGCCTCCTCGCCGCCGCGGAACCGGCCGAACAGCTCGGCGGCCTCCTCCACGAGGCCGGCCCGGGCGCTCACGGCCGGCTCCAGCCGAGCTCGGCCTGCAGCGCCGCCCAGGCCCGGTCGAGCCGGGCGGCCAGGTCGGGCGCCGGGGCGCCGACGAGGCGCCGGGCCAGCTGGGCGGCGAGGACGGGGGCGGCGAAGGAGGTGCCGCTCCAGACCCCGAAGCCCCCGGCGAACCCGTCGGGGTCCAGCGTGGCCCGCTTCGCGTCCCCGTGGGAGAGCGTCGCGGACATCTGCAGGTCCCCGCGCCGGTCCACCGGCATCGTGGAGACGACGGCGGCGCCCGCGCGCTGGCAGCTGACCCAGGGACCGGCGTTGCTGAAGTAGGCCACCGTGCCGTCCGGGTTCAGCGCCCCCACGCTGGCCACGGGCAGCGCCCCGGCCTCGGGTGCGTCGGCCGCGAACCCGGCCGGGTACATGGGCGCCGTCGTGGCGTTGTTCCCGGCGGCGGCGACGACGAGGACGCCCAGCCGCCCCAGGTCCCGCAGCGCCACCCGCAGCGGGTCGTCCGCGGGCGGTCCCGCGGGGTCCTCGTGGTAGTAGCCCAGGGACAGGCTCAGGACGTCGACCAGGCGGTCCGCGTCGCCGGCGGCCAGCGCGTCCAGCTGGCGGGAGCGCAGGGACTGGAGCGTGGCGAGCAGGCAGGACTCGGCGACGACGCCGTCGTCCGTCATGACCCGGATGCCGAGGAGCCGGGCCTCCGGGCACGCCTGCCGGACAATCCCCGCGACGAACGTGCCGTGCCCGGCGAAGGGCGGCAGCGTCCCGTCCAGCGGGTTCCGGTCCGGTTCGCGCACCGCGCACCCGGGAACGTCCCCGTCGCAGCCGAGCACGGCCTCGGGCCGGCCGGAGCCGTCGTCGACCGAGGTGGCGATCCGGGCGGGGTCCCGGAACCAGGGGTGGTCCTCGATCCCGGTGTCCGGCACGACGACCACGGGGGCGCCGTGCGGGGCGGGGAGCCCGCCGGCCGGGTCCGGCAGCACCAGCGAGACCGGGGTCCGTCCGCCGGAGCCCGGCCTGCCGTAGCTGGTCACCGGGGCGCCGACGCCGGCGTAGTACGGCACGCCCGCGTAGTACGGGACCCCGGCGTAGTAGGGGGCGCAGACCAGGACGTGGTCGAGCGACACCCCGGCCCCCGCCCCCTGCGCGCGCAGCTTGCGCAGCAGGCGCAGGGCGTCGACGTCGTCGGGGTCGTCCGCGGTCAGATCGAGGCGGGAGACCGGCGGCGCCGGCAGGGCGCCGCGGCCGGGCGGGCCGGCGTCGGGCCCGTCCCCGCCGCGCGGCGGGACGCCGAGGGGGTGGACGGTGACGCCGAGCCCGAGCTCTCGGGCGACGTTCGCGACATGGTCCGGGACGCGGGCCGCGTCCGCGGTGGCCGGCGTGGCCACCAGCAGCGAGTCCGCGACGTAGGCGGTGGCCCGGCCCCCGGGCGGGACGGCGATCCGGACGTTCCAAGCCGCGGCGACGCGAGGGTCCAGATTCGGGTGCGGGTTGCCAGCGTGCTCGGTCATCATCGTCCTCCCCAGGGTGCGGTTCTCCTGGGAGCTAGGAGCCCCCCGGCACCGCCGCTGATACATCCGCGCCGGCCGTCGTCCCCGGCGGGGTGGCGCTCTGGCGCCGATGCTACGCCGCTTCTCCCGCGGCGGCACGGGGTCGGCGGCGGTACGGGCAGGCCGCCCACGCGGGGGAGCGGGGACCCGCGCGGGTGGCGCGTCGCCGGCCGCGGGCCGCTGGCCGCTGGCCGCTACTCCGCGCCGAGCGGCATGCCCTTGGTCTCGCGCAGCCCCAGGACGGTCGCGGCGCCGACCAGGAGCAGGGTGATGGTGTAGATCCCGAAGTAGGTGCTGCCCGCGTCGCCGAACCAGGTCCCGAAGGCCGCCTGCAGGTAGGCGGCGGTCCCGCCGAACGCCGCCACGCAGAGCGCGTAGGGAACCGCGATGCCCAGGGTGCGTACGGAGGTCGGGAAGAGTTCGGCATACACGGCCGGGACGATCGAGGCCGAGGCCGCGATGAAGACGAGGATCGCGGACATGGAGACGCCCAGCTGCCAGGCGGCGTCGCGGACGAACCACGTCGCCGGGAAGAACAGGGACGCGGTGCCGAGGGCCGCGATGGTCAGGACGGGCTTGCGGCCGATCCGGTCCGACAGGCGGCCCCACAGCGGCAGGGCCACGATGAAGACCAGATTGGCGCACACGCCGGCCCACAGCGCGCCGGCCGGGTCGATACCGAGCACGTTGATGGCGTAGGCCGGCGTGGAGACGCCCCAGACGTAGTAGGCGACGGTCAGGCCGACGGTTAGGCCGATGACCTGCAGGGCCTGGCGCCAGTGGCGGGCCAGGTCGGCGAGCAGGCCGCCCCGGGCCGGGGCCTGGTCCGGCGACTTCTCGGCCTCGAAGACCTCCGACTCGTCCATGCGGAAGCGCATCACCAGCGCCACCAGGCCGAACACGGCGCCGAGGATGAAGGGGATCCGCCAGCCGAAGGCGGCCATCTGTGTCTCGGCCAGGACCGTGGACAGGACGGCACCGAGCAGGGTGCCGAAGAGGATGCCGGTGGTGCCGGAGACGTAGATCAGGGACGCCCAGTAGCCGCGGCGGGCAGGCGGGGCCATTTCCGAGAGGTAGGCCTGCGCGCTGGGCAGTTCGCCGCCGTGCGCCAGGCCCTGGACGAGCCGGGCGACGAGCAGCATCAGGGACGCGCCGGCGCCGATCGATTCGTACGTGGGCGTCAAGCCGATCACCAGGGACCCCAGCGAGGCCAGGGCCACACACAGGGTCATCGACGCCTTCCGGCCCACGCGGTCGCCGATCCAGCCGAACACGAACCCGCCGAACGGCCGGGCCACGAAACCGACCGCGAAGATCGCGAGCGTGGCCAGGAACGCGCTGGAGGGGTCGGACTTGCTGAACAGCTGGCCGGAGATGAACGAGGCGAACGTCGCGTAGACGGCCCAGTCGTACCATTCGACGGCGTTGCCGGCGCCGGTGCCGACGAGCGTCTTGGCGACGCCGGCCCGCGGCTTGGCAGCGGGGATGCTGGTGGTTGGCACGAGGGCCTCCTGTTGGTTCTGGGGAAGTGCTGGAAGGGGAGGGTGGCGATGTTCGGTCCTAGCGGGGGCCGCTGGCGATCCGGTCAAGGGCGAGGCGCGCGTAGAGGGCGGTTCCGTCGGCGAGGACGGCGTCGTCGAACACGGCGTACGGGGAGTGGTTGAAGGGGGCGGCCTCGTGGTCGGCGCCGGCCGGCGCTGCCGAGAGGAAGAGGAAGGAGCCGGGGACCTCCTCGAGGACGCGGGAGAAGTCCTCCGAGCCGGCAAGCGGGTTCGCCATCTCGTGGTAGCGGTCGGGGCCGAAGAGTTCCTCGACGGCGTTGCGGGCGAAGCGCGTTTCGGCCCCGTCGTTGACGGTCAGCGGGTATTCCTCGATGTACTCGACCGTGGCCTCCAGTCCGTGGGCCGCGGCGATGGATTCGAGCAGCCGCGGCAGGGAGGACTTCAGGCGCGCCTTGGCCCGCGGGGAGAAGGAGCGGATGGTTGCTTCGAAGCGGGCGGTGTCGGGGATGACGTTGCGCTTCGTCCCCGCCCGAAGCAGCCCGACGGTCAGCACCACCGGGTCGAAGGCGTCGAACTGGCGGGTCACGAGGGACTGCAGGGCCAGCACCATCTCCGCAGCCACGGTGACTGGGTCCTTGGCCAGGAACGGGGCCGATCCGTGCCCGCCGGCCCCGTGGACCGTCACGACCAGGCCGTCCGACGAGCTCATCGTGGCGCCGGTGCGGGACAGGAACGTGCCGCCGACGGCCAGTTGTCCGCTCATGACGTGCATTCCGTAGGCCGCGTCCGGGCGGCGCCCCGCCGCATCCAGGACTCCCTCGCGGATCATGACGCCCGCGCCGTCGTAGCCCTCCTCGCCGGGCTGGAACATCAGTACGACGTCGCCCGCCAACCGGTCGCGGCGCTCGGAGAGGAGCCGGGCGGCGCCGGCCAGCATGGCCGTGTGCAGGTCGTGCCCGCAGGCGTGCATCACACCGCCGACGCGGGAGGCGTAGTCCACGCCCGACTTCTCCTGCACGGGCAGGGCGTCCATGTCCCCGCGCAGCAACACCGTGGGGCGCGGGCCGGAGCCGCTGGCGTCGGCCGCCGTGCCGCGCAGGACCGCGGTGACCGAGGTGGTCTCGGTTCCGGTCGAGATCTCGTACCCCAACCCGTCCAGGGCATCGACCACCTTCTCCTGGGTGCGTGGCAGGTCCAAGCCGATCTCCGGTTCGCGGTGGAGGCGGTGCCGCAGGTCCGCGACGTCGCCCGCCAGGGCACGGGCATCGTCAAGCAGCGCGACCGCGAGATCGGCGGAGGAATCGGCAATGGCCACGGGGTGTCCTTTCGGTGACGGGTTAGTACACGAGGATGGGGCGACGTCGGTCTCCTCGGGGGTTTAGACTGGCAAAATTGCACATGGATGGCTGCAGGCCGAAGGATTTTGCATGGAGCTCCCTCCAGAGGACCTTGAGCTGGTCCACGCGCTCCAGATCGCTCCCAGGGCGACATGGGCGCAACTCGGCGGCGCGCTGCGCCGGGACCCGGCGACGCTGGCCACCCGGTGGGGCCGCCTCACCGCCGACGGGAGGGCCTGGATCACGGGCCATCTGGGTGCGGCCGGGGTGCACGGGCACGTGGGGTTCATCAGTGTGGAGTGCCGGCCGGGAAGCAGGGCGGAGGTCCTGGATCGCTTGTGCAGGGCTCCCGAGATCGACACCGTCGAGGAGGCGGCCCGGGCCTGGGACGCGCGCCTGACCGTCGTCACCCGGAGTTGGCAGGCGCTCACGCGCCAGGTGTTGCCGATCGTCCGCGCCGATCCGGATGTCACGCGCACCCAGATGACCGTCGCCACCCGCCTCTATGCCAGCGGTGGCAACTGGAGGTTGGACGTCCTTTCGCCCGAGCAGCAGCGGCGCGTGGCAGGACTTCACGTGGAGGTGTCGCGCCCCCCGGGTGCCACCTCGCCACACCTTGACAAGGTCCTCGAACTGTTGGCCCGGGACGGGAGGGCGACGGCCACCGACATCGCCGCCGCCACGGGGACGCACCCCTCGACGGCCGCGCGCCATCTGCGCGAAGCCTTGGAAACCGGAGCGGTTGCCCTGCGTTGTGAATTGGCGCAAGAGCACTCCGGGTATCCGGTGCCCTGCCAGTGGTACGTCCGGATTCCTCGTGCCCAGCTGGAGGCGGCCGTCCAGTATCTGCGCTCCCACCGGACGCTGCGGCTCTGCGCCTCGACCACGGGGGACGCGAACCTGACCTTCTTCCTGTGGCTGCGAACGCCGGCCGAGATCGCCGACGTGGAGGCGGGCCTGCAGGCCGCGGCGCCGGGCGCGCAGGTCGTGGAATCCGATGTGGGGGTCCGCACGCACAAGCGCATGGGATGGCTGCTGCGCGAGGACTCGACGGCCACCGGCGAAGTGGTGACGGGTCTGCCGCGGACGGGCGGTCTCCTGCCCTAGCCTCTCTTGTTCCCTGGGCCCGGAGACCGCCACCACCTTCCGGCCGGGCCGCGGCCAGGGCGGCTGGGCGGCCGCCGCGGCCGGGGGCCGGCTGGGCCCCGCCCGGCTGGCGACGCCCGCCGCGCTGTGCACACAATGTCCGCATGACTCTTGAGGCGCAGGTCGAGATCGAGCGGAAATACGACGTCGGCGCGGGCACCGAGCTGCCGGACCTCGTCGGCGCGCCCGGCGTCGCCGGGGTCGACCCGCTGGATCCCGTGGAGATGGAGGCCGTCTACTACGACACCGACGACCACGCCCTGCGCCGGAACCGGGTGACCCTGCGCCGCCGCACCGGCGGCCGCGACGACGGCTGGCACGTGAAGTTCCCCTCCGCCGAGGGCCGGCTCGAGCTGCGCGCCCCGCTGGGGAAGGACGACGGCGGGGTCCCGGCCGAGGTCGCCGACCTGGTCCAGGCCCTCGTGCGCGGGCGCCCGCTGCGCCCGTCCGCGACGCTGCGCACCCGCCGCACCGTCACGCTGCTGTGCGGGCGGGACGGGCCGCTCGCCGAGGTGTGCGACGACGAGGTCTTCTCCACCGGCCCCGACGGCAGGGAGGAGCGGTGGCGCGAGTGGGAGGTCGAGCTGCTCCACGACGGCGCCCTCGAGCCCGACGAGGGCGGCGACCTGCTCGACGCCGTGGAGACCCTGCTGGCCGACGCCGGGGCCCGCCGCTCCCCGCGCGCGTCCAAGCTGGCCCGGGCGCTCGGCCCGCTGCCGGCGCCGCCGTCGTCCGCCCCCCAGGGCACCCTCGGCGCCGTGCTCGCGGCCGCGTTCGGCGACGCCGCGCGCGCCCTGCTCGTGTGGGATCCGCGCGTGCGGCGCGGGGTCCCCGACGCGCTGCACCAGCTGCGCGTCTCCGTGCGCACGCTGCGCTCCCTGCTCAAGGTGGCCGGGAAGCTGCTCGAGCCCGGCCCCGCCGACGACCTGAACGTCCGCCTGCGCGAGGCCGGCCGCGCCCTCGGGGCCGCGCGCGACGCCGAGGTGCACCTGGAGACGCTCGACGCGCGGCTGGAGCGGTGGCCGCGCGAGGTCGTGCTGAAGCAGGCCGCCGACAGGATGCGGGCCCGGCTCGGGTCCGAGCGCGACGCCGCCCTCGCCAGGGCGCTGGACCACCTGCGCTCGCCGGGGTACCTGGCGACGCTTGACGCGGTGGAGGCGTTCGCGGCCGACCCGCCGCTCGCCGACCCGGACGACGGCGGCGGCCCCGCCCGCAAGCCCCTGCGCAAGGCCGTGGACCGGCAGCTGCGCCGCGTGCTGCGCCGGGTCGACGCCGCGGACGCGGCCCGGGACGACGACGAGCGCGTGCGCCTGCTCCACGAGGCCCGCAAGGACGCCAAGACGCTGCGGTACGCCATCCGCCAGCTGCGCCAGGTCCCCGGCGCCAAGCTCGGGGGCCGGCGCAAGGGCCTGCAGGACGCGGCCGAGGACGTCCAGGACGCGCTCGGCGACCACCGGGACAGCCTGGCGTTCCAGGGGTTCGTGCGCTCGGTGGCGCGGCAGGCCAGGCGCGCGGGGGAGGACACGTTCGCGTATGGCGCGCTGTTCGCGGCGGAGGAGGCGGTGCAGGAGGAGGCCCTGGCCGGCTTCCGCGACGCCCTCGAGTCGCTGTAGGCGCGGCGATGGGGGGAACGACGGGGGACCGCCCCGGGCGGCACCACAGGAAGCGCGCGCACCACATCGCGTGGACGGCCGTGAAGACGCTGCTCATCGAGATCGCCGGATGGATCCTGGTCCTGCTGGGCCTGGCCGCCCTGGTGCTGCCCGGCCCGGGGCTGCTGCTGCTGGTGTCCGGGCTGGCCGTGCTGTCGCTGCGCTACCGGTGGGCGAGCCGGCTGCTGCGGCCCGTGGAGCGGGAGGCCGTGCACCTGGCCCGCCTGAGCGTGACCTCGTGGCCGCGCCTGGCCGCCGGCGTGGCCGGCGGGCTGTGGCTGGTGGCGCTGGGGATCGTGTGGGGCATCGGGACGCCCGTGCCCGGGTGGTGGCGGTGGCCGGAGGATTGGTGGCTGGTCGGCGGCTGGGGGACCGGCGCGACGCTGATCGCCTCCGGCGGGCTGGCGCTCGGGCTGATCGTGTACTGCTTCCGGCGGTTCCGGGTGCCCGGGGCGTCGGTCTCCGGCGCGGCCGCGCCGGGGGCGGCGGGCCCGGGTGCCGGCAGGGCGCTAGAAGGCGGCCGCGACGAAGCCGACGGCGCCGCTTAATCCGCAGTTCACCCAATTCACAGCAAGCCACGGAAGACTGGTGCCCTCGCCAACCTACCGACGGGAAACCCGCCATGACCGACTCCCTGACCGTCCGTGACTTCGCCGAGGGCGATCCCATCGTGGCCACCGACCGCCGCGGCGTCGAGGTGCGCGGCCGGGTCGACGGCGTTGCGCCGCACCTGAACGTCCTGTGGATCCGCGAGCACGACGGCAACGCGCGCCGGCTCCTGCTCGAGGAGGAGTTCCGCTTGGAGTGCCCGATCCGGCGGCACTAGGGTGTGTTGCTAAAGCGTTGCGGCGCTTTGATCGGGTTCGATGGCTTAGTGGCTAATCGCGATTTGATCTCTGATGGCGTGTGGGAAGTGATCGGTCCGGTGTTCCCTCCCTACAAGGGAACCGGGCGACCCGTGGCCGACCGGCGCACCGTGGTAGAGGCCGTGGTGTGGAAGTTCCGCACCGGGGCCCCATGGCGGGACCTGCCGGAGCGGTTCGGGAACTGGAACACGGTCTTCAAGAACTTCGACCGCTGGGCCAAGGACGGCACTTGGGCGCGGGTGCTCGAGCGGGTCCAGACCCGGGCCGAGGAGCTC
>NZ_JBXAEW010000010.1:0-167066 GCF_056782315.1 Arthrobacter paludis | reverse complement strand
CCGTCTATCCGATCGTGTACATCGACGCGATCTGGCTCAAGATCCGCGACGGAGGGGTCGTGGTGAACAAGGCCTGCCACGTCGCCGTGGGGGTGGACGTCGAGGGCCGCAAGCAGGTCCTGGGCCTGTGGCTGGGCGCCTCGGAAGGGGCGAAGTTCTGGGCCAACGTGCTCACCGAAATCCGCAACCGCGGGGTGCGGGACATCCTGATCCTGTGCTGCGACGGGCTCACCGGACTGCCGGCGGCCGTGAACAGCATCTACCCGGAGACCGTGGTGCAGACCTGCGTGGTGCACCTGCTGCGCTCGGCCATGCGCTACGCCTCCTACGGCGACCGCAAGGCCATGGCCAAGGACATGCGCCCCATCTACACCGCGCCCACCGTGCAGGCCGCCGAGATGGCCATGGAGGCCTTCGAGGAGGCCTGGGGCACCAAGGCCCCGGGCGCCGTGCTCGCCTGGCGCAACGCCTGGGAGGACTTCACCCCGTTCCTGGCCTTCACCCCCGAGATACGCAAGGTCATCTACACCACCAACCAGATCGAATCGATCAACTACCAGCTGCGCAAGATCACCAAGACCAGGGGCTCGTTCCCCTCCGACGAGGCGGCGATCAAGCTGGTCTACCTGGGCATCCGGAACATCGAGACCACCCGCGGCGGCGAGCTCGGCACCGGCACCCAGGGATGGCACCAGGCCCTGAACGCCTTCGCCATCCAGTTCCCCAATCGACTACCGATCTGACCACCCGGCAGAACGGCTAACCGACCGGCCCCTTACACAGATTTTTTGACACGCCCTGCAGCTGCGCGCCCGGTACGGGCCGGGCCCGGCCGCGGAGCGGATCCGCCGCAACGAGGCCGAACGGTACGTGCGCTTCACGCCCTCGCCCCAGGAGGGGATGTGCGAACTGCTGGGAAGGGTCCCGGCCGTGGGCGCGATGGCGGCCATGGACCGGCTCGAGCACATCGCCGGGGCCCGCAAGAACGAACCCGGCGAGACCCGCACCCTGACCCAACTGCGCGTGGACACGTTCATCGAGCTCCTCACCGGCCACGACCACTGGGACACCATCCCCGCCCAGGTCATGATCGTCATGGACCACACCAGCCTCCCCACCAACCAAACCACCCCCAACAACACCAGCCCCAGCCGCACCGGCAGCGGCAACAGCGGCAACCTCAGCGGCCGCACCGACGATGGCGGCCTCAACGGCAACAGTCGAGGCAGTGGCAGTGGCAGCGGCGGCCCCGTGCCGGCCGGGTCGGCGGCCGATTCGGCCTCGGCTCCCGCGGCCGCCGCGGACCCGGATGCCGCGTCCGCGGCGGGCCCCGGCGAGGCCACGACGGCGAACGGGAACGAAGCCCACCACGCCGATGAGGCCACGCAAGCTACCCCCGGCCACGCGACGCCGGACGGAGCCGGCGCCACGGCAACTGCGGCAACGAACGATGCGGACGAGACCGGCCCAGCCGTCGAGGCCGAAGGCGCCGGCGCGGCCGGCCGGGCGGCCGAGGCCGAAGGCGCCGGCGCGGGTGAACGCGGCGTCACGTCCGCGGCGGAGGCAGCGGCTCCCGCGGCAGCGGCGGCCAGAACGGCCGGCACTGCTGGCGTGGCGGCTGCCGGTGGCGCGGGGGATGCCGCTGGCGGTGCGGCGTCCCCGTACGCGGACGCCGGGGCGTTGGGGGTGGCCGAACTCGTCGGGTTCGGTCCCATCGACGCGGCCACCGCCCTGCGGATCGCCGCCAACGCCCCGACCTGGGGCCGCCTCTACGCCACCGCGGACGGCACCGCCCTCACCGCCATGGCCGCTACCAAATACCGGCCCACCAACACCGAACGCGAAATCCTCCGCACCACCACCAGCGCCCGCGGCAACCCGCCCGGAGCGGAAACCGAAACGCAAACCCCGACCCCCATTCCCGTGGCGCCGGTCGTGCCCGCCGGGGTGTGGGACCGGCTGCGTGAACCACCCGACCGGCTCGCGCCCCTGGAGCTGGGACGCACCCGCTACCGGCCCAACACCGCCCAACGCCGGGTCCTGACCCTGCGGCGCCCCCGCTGCGCCGCCCCCTCCTGCACCAGCCCCGCCATGGAACACGACCACACCACCGCCTGGGCTGACGGCGGCACCACCGACATGGACAACCTCGAAGGCCTCTGCCGCCGCGACCACGCCCTGAAAACCGCCGGCCTGCTCACCACCCGCCGCCTCGGCGGCGGCAAAATCGAAATCACCACCCTCACCGCACGCACCTACACCAGCGAACCCGACATCCCCTGGACCGTCCGCGGCACCCAACCCCCGGCCGAACCCCAACACCCCAGGGCCCCCGAAACCCCGGCCGCCACCGCCGAAACCGCCCGCATGTACGAGGCCGAATGGGCCCGCTCCCTCACCCGCCTGCGCAACCAAGTCACCCAACACGACATCGACCAAACCCCACCCCCACACGGCGACCCGCCACCCACACCCGACGACGAAGAAACAGCATCACCCGACCACGGCCGCTGACGCCGGAGCGGGGCCAGACGCCGATCAGATGCTGCTGCGGGGCCAGACGCCGATCAGATGCTGCTGCTGGGCCAGGCGCCGGTCAGTCGCTGCTCTCGTGGGCCGCAGGCCGCCGGGCCCTCGTGTATCCGGCGCCTCGGGCTGGTCTGCGGCGGTCATGCCGCGTCGGGTTCCGGTCATTCCTCGCCGGGGCGCGTGGCGTGGGCGTCCGACACGTGTCTGGCCCGGCACACGGAATGTCGCCGGCGCGTCCTTCGGCTACAGCGGGAAGCGCCCGGTCGACCGGTCCCACACGTTCGCCGCGGCGGCAACGAGCAGCGCCGAGCCCAGCATGTGGAGGAGCACGAGCCCGATGGGCAGGCCGGTGAAGTGCTGCACGTATCCGATGACGGCCTGCAGCAGAACCACGGCGATGAGCCACACGACGGCACGGGACAAGCGGCTGTCGGCCTTCTCCTTGCGGACGAGCCACGCAGCGAGGAGGACCGACGCGACGAGGACGTACACGGGTACCACGTGGATACGCGTCACGAGTTCGGGGCTGAAGGCGTGGCGGGGCGCAAGCGCGTCACCGGCGTGGGGCCCCGTTCCGGTCACGATGGTGCCGAGGACGACGGCGGCGGCCGCGCTCAGGGCGATGACCCAGCCCGTTGACCGGAGCGCGCTGCTGGCGGTGGGGTCCGCGACGGTGGCTTCGCCCCGGAGGATGCGTCCGGTGCGGTTGACGAGAAGCATCGCGGCGGCAACGAGGGCCGCTGACACCAGGAAGTGCAGGCTGACCACCCAGGGGTTCAGGTCGGTCCAAACCGTGATGCCGCCAATGAGTGCCTGGGCGGGGATGACCGACAGCAGCGCGATCGCCAGACCGAAGACCGTGGGCTCCGTCTTGCGCAGCCTCCACACCGCCAGCAGCATCGCCACCGCCACGATCGTCAGGACGAAGGTCAGGGTGCGGTTGCCGAACTCAATGAGTCCGTGGATGCCCATCTCGGGCGTCGGCGTCATGGAGCCCGGAACGCAGTTCGGCCATTCCGAGCAGCCGAGGCCGGACTCGGTGAGGCGGACGGCGCCTCCCGTGACGATGATCCCGATCTGCGAGACCAACGATGCGATCGCCAGCGCGTGGACGCCGCGGCCGACCCGGGTGGGAAGCCGGTCCGTCCAGCGTCCGGCGGCGGGGGCGGTGGGGGTGCTCATGTGCTTCGTCCTTCGTGGATGCAGAGGGTGGGCCGGGGGCGGTACGTCTTCGGGTCTACGTCCACCGGAACCACTTGGTGGCGGCAAATCCGGCCAGCACGGTCCAGGCGAGCAGGATCAAAAGGGAGTCGGCGTGGACGGAGGCGTCGACGAGTGCCGCCCGCATGGCGTCGCCGAGGGCCGCCGACGGGAGGACCTCCACGACGGGCTGCACCAGCCCCGGGAGACGCGAGCCGGGGATCAGGATGCCACCGACCGCGGCCAGCAGGATCCACGCAAGGTTCGTGATGGCGAGGGTGGCTTCCGGCCTCACGGTTCCCGCGATGAGGAGCCCCAGCGACGTGAAGGCGGCTGCGCCGAGCACCAGCAGGACGACGGCGACGGGGATGCCCATGAGGGCGGGCCGCCAGCCGAGGAGCAGGGAAGCCCCGCCGATGACCACGACCTGCACGGAGAGGACCGCCAAGACGGCCAGGCACTTGCCGAACACGAGCCCGCCGCGCCCCAGTGGCGTGGTGGACAGGTACTTCAGGACGCCGTACCGGCGGTCGAACCCGGTGGCGATGCCCTGGCCGGTGAACGCGGTCGACATGACGCACAGGGCGAGGACGCCCGGCGCCGCCGCATCGATGCGCGTCGGGGCGACGCCGTCGAGGAGGTCGGTGAAGACGAGTCCGAGCAACGCCAGCAGGGGCAGGACGACGGCGAGGACGAGCTGCTCGCCGTTGCGAAGCATCATCATCGCCTCGTAGCCCCCGTGCCGGAGGATCCGTAGCGCGGGCGCGGCGGCGTTGGGTTGTCCCGCCGGGGTGTAGGGGGAGTGCCCAGCGGCCTGCGGCGCCGTGGGGGTGTCAGCCACGGGGGCCTCCTTCGGCGATTTCGAGGAACACGTCCTCCAGGCTCCGGGCCTCGAGGCCGATCGAGTCGGGGAAGCAGTCGTGTTCCGCCCACCACGTGGCGAGCTCGCTCAGGTGCCGGGGCGAATCGAGGCCGACGGCGGTGTAGTGGCCATCGGACGTCGAGGTGATGCGGATCGATGAATCGGGGGCCAGCGGTCCGGTCGGTAGTCCGGGCCGGGCCGTGAACGCCAGGGTCCGGGCGGGGGAGTCGGAGGCCGCGCGGGCCGTGAGCTCGGCGACGGTCCCCTCGGCGACGTTCCGGCCCCCCTCGATGATGTAGACGTAGTCGGACAGCCGCTCCGCGTCCTCCATGAGGTGCGTGGTGAGGACGATGCAGAGCCCGGCGTCGCGCAGTTCACCGATCAGGTCGAAGACGACCTGGCGGGTCTGCGGGTCCAGGCCGGCGCTCGGCTCGTCCAGGAAGACGACCTCGGGGCGGCCGATCAGGGCGGCGGCGAGGGCCACTCGCTGCCGCTCGCCGCCCGAGAGGCGGCGGATGGTCGTGTGGGCGAAACGCCCGATGCCGAGCCGCTCGGAGATGCCGTCGACGTCGAGGGGATCCGCGTACATGCCAGCGATGTGGCGGAGGAGGTGCAGCGGCTTGATGGAGGGCGGCAGCCCGCCATCCTGCAGCATCACGCCGACGCGGGACCGCAGCGCGCCACCGGCGGTCGCTGGGTCGAGGCCGAGTAGGCGGACGGTGCCGGCGTCGGGCTTCAGCAGGCCCTGCGCGCAGGCGAGCGTCGTCGTCTTGCCGGCGCCGTTGGAGCCGAGCAGGGTCGTCACCGCGCCGGGGCGGGCAGTAAGGCTGACACCGTTGAGGACGCGCACCATCCGGCCGTCGTGGGCCGCCACTGGCCCGAAGTCCTTGCGCAGGTCTTCGACCTGAAGTGAGGGGGAGGTGGGCACCCAAATATTCTACGCCACGTAGAGTCGGCCCGGGGGCTGGAGCAGGCATCCGGGGGTGGAGTACTGGGCGCCCTCGGCCGGGGCCCGAGCGGGCATCCGGGGGTGGAGTACTGGGCGTCCGCCGCCCGGGGCTGTAACGGGCATCCAATAGCGAGCCACTCGGCGCCGTCGGCCCGCTGCAGGCCAGATGGTCCACCGGGACCGGCAGTGCTACGCTCCACACGGACTGGCGCGGCGGCGGCGCCGCACTCCGGCGCTTTAGCGCATGGCTGTCTAGTAAGCCACACCTTACTGGCGGACTCGGCAACATTACGTCATGCTTGTGTTGTGTATTCTTCCCCTTCAATGTTGCCCGACGCGGGTCCGCGCACCCGCCAGCCGGTGCCGACGGACGCGGAGGAGCGCACCCGGGACCGAGTGCTGCAGGCTGTCCTCGAAGAGGGCCCCGTCAGCGCCGCCGAACTGGGGGAGCTGCTCGGCTTCACTCCGGCCGCCGTCCGCCGCCACCTCGACGCCCTGAGCCGCCAAGGCCTCGTCGAGGTCAAGCTCGTCGCCAACCAGACCTCCGGGGCCGGTCGCCCCGCCCGCCGCTACGTCCTGAGCCACCGCGGCCAGGCCAAGCTCGGCAACGACTACCTCGACATCGCCGTCGAGGCGCTCGGAGAGCTGTCCCGCGCCGCCGGCACCGAGGCGGTCGATGCCTTCGCGAAGCGGCGCTTCAGCGAGATGGAGCGCCGGTACGCCCCGATCGTCGAGGCCGCGGGGGAGGGGCTGGAGGACCGCGCGGAGGCCCTGGCCGAGGCCCTGAGCACCGACGGCTACGTCGCCTCCACGCGCGACATCGGTTCCGCCAAACTCCCGCCGACGATGCGCAGCGTGCAGCTATGCCAGGGCCATTGCCCCATCCAGGATCTGGCCCGCGAGTTCCCGGTCTTCTGCGACCAGGAGACCGAGGTGTTTTCCCGCCTCCTGGGCGTCGACGTCAGGCGGTTGTCGACGCTGGCCGGGGGCGGACACGTTTGCACGACCCACATCCCCGTGGGCCGCCACGAGACTCCTCAGCCCGCTGAGAAGAGAACGCGAATCAAGATCACCAAGCAGGAGAGGCCGCGATGACGGATCAGATTGCACAGGAGAGCGCCGACCCGGGCGTGATCGCCGAGATCCTGGAGAAGAATCCCGAACTCCACGGCATCGGCAACTACGAGTACGGCTGGGCCGACCGCGACGACGCAGGCGCCAACGCGCGCCGTGGTCTGAATGAGGATGTCGTCCGCGACATCTCGCAGAAGAAGAACGAGCCCGAGTGGATGCTCGACCTGCGCCTCAAGGGCCTGAAGTACTTCGACCGCAAGCCCATGCCCACCTGGGGCGCGGACCTGTCGGGGATCGATTTCGACAACATCAAGTACTTCGTCCGCTCCACGGAGAAGCAGGCCACCAGCTGGGAGGACCTGCCCGAGGACATCAAGAACACCTACGACAAGCTCGGCATCCCGGAGGCGGAGAAGCAGCGCCTGGTCGCGGGCGTCGCCGCCCAGTACGAGTCCGAGGTCGTCTACCACCAGCTCCGCGAGGACCTGGAGCGCCAGGGCGTCATCTTCCTGGACACGGACACCGGCCTGAAGGAGCACCCGGAGATCTTCCAGGAGTACTTCGGCTCCGTCATCCCGGTCGGCGACAACAAGTTCGCGTCGCTGAACACGGCCGTGTGGTCCGGCGGCTCGTTCGTGTACGTCCCGAAGGGCGTCCACGTCGAGATCCCGCTGCAGGCCTACTTCCGCATCAACACGGAGAACATGGGCCAGTTCGAGCGGACGCTGATCATCGCGGACGAGGACTCCTACGTCCACTACATCGAGGGCTGCACCGCCCCGATCTACCAGTCCGACTCGCTGCACTCCGCCGTCGTCGAGATCATCGTCAAGAAGGGCGCCCGCGTCCGCTACACGACGATCCAGAACTGGTCGAACAACGTCTACAACCTCGTCACCAAGCGCGCCGTCTGCGAGGAGGGCGCGACCATGGAGTGGGTCGACGGCAACATCGGCTCCAAGGTGACCATGAAGTACCCGGCCGTGTACCTCACGGGTGAGCACGCCAAGGGCGAGACCCTGTCCATCGCCTTCGCCGGCGAGGGCCAGCACCAGGACACCGGCTCCAAGATGGTGCACATCGCCCCGAACACCTCCTCGGCGATCGTCGCGAAGTCGGTGGCCCGCAACGGCGGCCGCTCCGCCTACCGCGGCCTCGTCCAGGTCCGCGAGGGCGCCAAGGGCGTGAAGAACTCGGTGGTCTGCGACGCGCTGCTGGTGGACACGATCTCCCGCTCCGACACCTACCCGTACATCGACGTCCGCGAGGACGACGTACAGATGGGCCACGAGGCCACGGTCTCGCGGGTGTCCGAGGAGCAGCTGTTCTACCTGATGTCGCGCGGCCTGGCCGAGGACGAGGCCATGGCCATGATCGTCCGCGGCTTCGTCGAGCCCATCGCCCGCGAGCTGCCGATGGAGTACGCGCTCGAGCTGAACCGCCTCATTGAACTGCAGATGGAAGGATCCGTCGGTTAACCATGACTGATACCGCAACTACGGCCGAGAAGGCGCGCATCGGCGCCCCCTCCATCGAGGGCATGACCGAAGAGGGCGAGGCCCTCGCCACGGAGAACGTCACCGGCGCCCATTCGCACGGCGGCGGCAGCGAGACCCAGGTCATGCACTCCCGCGCGGAGCGCGTCACCAGCCACAACGTCGAGGACTTCGCCGTGCCCACCGGCCGCGAGGAGGAGTGGCGCTTCACCCCGGTGAAGAAGCTGCGCGGCATTCTCGCGGACGCTGCGGGCGAGGCCGGCGCCGCCGACGTCACCGTCAAGGCGCCCGCGGGCGTGACCACGGGGACCCTGGCCGCCGGCCAGGCCCCGCGCGGCACCGTCCTGGTTCCCGCCGACCGCGCCGCCGTCGTCGGCTCCGCCAACGCGCCCGAGGCGACCCACATCGCCATCGACGGCGAGCTGGCCGAGCCGGTCGTCGTCGACGTCGTCGGCGCCGGCGCCGGGCGCCGCGCCAACTCGCACGTGGTCCTCGAGGCCGCCGCGAACTCGCGCGCCGTCGTCGTCATCGAGCACACCGGCGCCGCCGACTTCAACGGCAACGTCGAGATCGTGGTCGGCGACCACGCCCAGCTCACCGTGGTCACGGTGCAGCGCTGGGACGACGGCGCCGTCCACGTGGGCCAGCAGGACGCCCTCGTCGGCCGCGGAGCCACGTACCGGCACATCGCCGTGACGCTCGGCGGGTCCGTCGTCCGCCTCAACGCCAACGTCCGCTACGCGGCCGAGGGCGCCGAGGCGAACCTCCTCGGCCTGTACTTCGCCGACGCGGGCCAGCACCTGGAGCACCGCTCCTTCGTGGACCACAACGCGCCGCGCAACACGTCCAACGTGCTCTACAAGGGCGCGCTGCAGGGCGAGGGCGCGCGCACCGTGTGGGTCGGCGACGTGCTGATCCGCAAGGAGGCCGAGGGCACCGACTCCTACGAGGCCAACCGCAACCTGGTCCTCACGGACGGGGCCCGGGCCGACTCCGTGCCGAACCTCGAGATCGAGACCGGCCTGATCGAGGGCGCCGGCCACGCCAGCACCACCGGCCGCTTCGACGACGAGCACCTCTTCTACCTCATGGCGCGCGGCATCGACGAGGCCACGGCCCGCCGGCTGGTCGTGCGCGGCTTCCTCAACGAGGTCGTGCAGCAGATCCCGTCCGAGGACCTGCAGGCCCGCCTCACCGAGGACATCGAAGCCGAGCTCGCGGCGACCAACAACTAGCTTCAGGTTCGAAAGGAACACCATTGTCTACCCTGGAAATCAAGGACCTGCACGTCTCCATCGAGACCGAGCAGGGCGAGAAGGAAATCCTCAAGGGCGTCACGCTCACCATCAAGACCGGTGAGACGCACGCCATCATGGGTCCCAACGGCTCCGGCAAATCCACGCTGGCCTCCACCATCGCCGGCCACCCGCGCTACAACGTCACCTCGGGCGAGATCCTGCTCGACGGCGAAAACGTCCTCGAGATGAGCGTCGACGAGCGCGCCCGCGCCGGCCTCTTCCTGGCCATGCAGTACCCGGTCGAGGTCCCCGGCGTCACCATGACCAACTTCCTGCGCACCGCGAAGACCGCGATCGACGGCGAGGCCCCGAGCCTGCGCCACTGGACCAAGGACGTCAAGAACGCCATGTCCAACCTGAAGATCGACGCCGACTTCGCGAACCGCAACGTGAACGAGGGCTTCTCCGGCGGCGAGAAGAAGCGCGTCGAGATCCTCCAGCTCGAGCTCTTCAAGCCGAAGTTCGCCGTGCTCGACGAGACCGACTCCGGCCTCGACGTCGACGCGCTGAAGGTCGTGTCCGAGGGCGTCAACCGCGCCCAGGCCGAGCACGAGATGGGCACCCTGCTCATCACCCACTACACGCGCATCCTGCGCTACATCAAGCCCGACTTCGTGCACGTCTTCGTCGACGGCCGCGTTGCTGAGGAGGGCGGCCCGGAGCTCGCCGACCGCCTCGAGGAAGAGGGCTACGACCGCTTCCTGGCGAAGGCCTAGCCATGACCGCCGGCAACGACGCGCCCCAGACGCAGACGCCGCTGGAGGACATCGAGGAGGCGCTCAAGGACGTCATCGACCCGGAGCTCGGCGTCAATGTCGTGGACCTCGGCCTGCTGTACGGGCTGAAGTACGCGGAGGACGGCGCGCTGCTCATCGACATGACGCTGACGACGGCGGCGTGCCCGCTGACGGACGTCATCGAGGAGCAGGTCGGTTCGTCCATTTCGTCGCTGGTCGACGACTGGCGCCTGAACTGGGTCTGGATGCCGCCGTGGGGTCCCGAGCGGATCACCGACGACGGCCGCGACCAGATGCGGGCCCTCGGGTTCAACATCTAGCGCACCGCCACGCGGGGAAGGCGCCCACCACACGGTGGGCGCCTTCCGGCGTTCCCGGCCCTGCGCCCGCCGGCGTTCCCGGCCCTGCGCCCGCCGGAGTCCCCGGCCCTGCGCCCGCCGGAGTCCCCGGTCCTACGCCCGCCGGCGTCCCCGGCCCTATGCCCGCGGTCGGTCCAGGTCGAGGGCGTCGAACGTGTTGCAGCTGTTGATGTCGCCGGTCCGGTAGCCGGCCAGGAACCACGCCTGGCGCTGGGCGCTGGAACCGTGGGTCCAGCCCTCGGGGTCCACGCGTCCGGTCGCCGACTCCTGGATCCTGTCCCTCCGACGGCCGCGGCGGCCGAGAGCGCGGACTCGATGTCGGAGCGCGTCAGCGGCTCGAGCAGCGGCTGCCCGGTCTCGTCCGTGGTGCGGGCCGCGTAGGCCGCCCAGAGCCCGGCGAAGCAGTCGGCCTGCAACTCGACTCGCACCGCCAGGGAACCGGCGCCCGCGCCGCCGCGCTGGGAGAGCTCGAGCGTGCCCAGGACGTTCTGCACGTGGTGGCCGTACTCGTGGCGACGACGTACTCCTCGGCCAGCGGCCCGCCGTCGGCCCCGAAACGGGACTCGAGGTCCGCGAAGAACCCCGTGTCGAAGTACGCGGTGCTGTCGGCCGGGCAGTAGAACGGACCGACCGCGGAACCCGCCGTCCCGCACGCCGTCGTCACGGTGCCGGCGAAGAGCTCGACGCCGGGCTGCGGCAGCTCCCGTCCGCGGTCTGCCAGGTAGGGCACCCAGAAGGCGTCGAGCGACTGGGTGGTCGCGACGATCAGGCAGTCGGTGCGCGCATCGGCGTCCGCGCCCGTCTGGCACTGCTCGAGCCCGCCCCCCGCCGGTTGCTGGCCCGCGTCCCCGCCGAGCCCGAGCTCGCCCAACATGTCGGGGTTGATCCCGAAGAGGGCGGCCGCGAGCAGCAGCAGGAGTCCGCCGCCGCCCCCGATCGCGATGGCCGGACCCCGACGGCGTCCGCGCGAGTCGCGGACGCGACCCGGATCCAGCCGCGCGTCGTCGTTGAAGCTCATGGCCGCAACAGTAGCGCCGCCCGCCCGGACGCGGGAGGGGTGCCGGCCCGGCCTCACGGCCCCCCGGATCGCTTAGGACGTGGACGCCGGTCAGGGCTGCGGGGCGTCGTCCGCAGGTTCGAGGCGCGGGTCGCCGAGCCCGCGGGCCGCCAGCGCGTCCCCCGTGCGGTGCGCGTAGCCGACGGCGGCGACGACGGCGGGCGTCGCCAGGGCCAGCGGGTTCCGGCCCAGGCCGCGGGCCCGGGCGGCGTCGCCGACATCCTGCAGCGAACCGAGGAGGGCGGGGATGCTGCGGAGCATGAGCGCGACGGCCAGGGCGAAGGCGTCCGGGTCGAGCCCGAGGCGGCGCAGCGGGCCGGCGGCCCGGGCCAGGGCGTCGACGAGCTCGGCTTGCGGGGTCGTGAGCAGCAGCAGCCGCCCCAGCTGCAGCGCCGCGAGCATGCCGGTGACGACGGTCGCGGCGGCCACGGGGCCGGAGAGCCACCACTGGTGCGCCGCGAGGATCGCGAAGACCCACCAGAGGGGACGCAGGATCGCGGGCCACGCGGCCAGCACCCGGCGCCCGGCCGCCGCGAAGAGCACGACCGACAGGCCGAGGAGCGACAGGTTCACGGCGGGCGAGCGCAGCACGACGACGGCCGCCCCGGCGCCGGCCAACACGAGGTACTTGGCCCACAGCGGGGCCCGGTGGACGGGGGACCGGCCGGGGATCCGCAGGCCGAACAGCGCGTCGTGGCCCCGCATCAGGCGTCCCCGGCCACAGGGTCCAGGGCGAGGGCGAGCCTGCGGTAGTGCTCAACCCCCGCCGCGGCCCCGCCGTCGTACACGATGCGGCCGCCGTCGACCACGAGGACCCGGTCCGCGCGGGCCGCGAAGTCCAGGTCGTGCGTGGCATAGACCAGCCGCTGGCGCAGGCCGAACAGCGTGCGCTGCAGCAGGGCGTTGTTGCGCAGGTCCAGCAGGGTGGTCGGTTCGTCGGCCACGAGCACGTCCTGCCCGGCCGCCAGAACGCTGGCGAGGGCGGCCAGCTGCCGTTCCCCGCCGGACAGGTCGTGGATGCTGCGCTCGGCGAGGTGGGCGATGCCGAGGTCCTCGAGCACCCCCAGCGCGGCGCGGCGCCGGGCCGACCTGTCGCGCACGGACGCCTTGAGGGACAGCTCCACGTCCTCGACGACGAGCGGCATGACCAGCTGCGCCAGCGGATCCGTGAACAGGTAGCCGACGCGGCGCCGGACCTCGCGCACGCGCCGCGCGACGTCGAGGCCGTCGACCAGCACGCGCCCCGTGGTCGGGGCGACGAGTCCGTTGACCATGCGCAGCAGCGTCGACTTCCCGGAGCCGTTCGAGCCGACGACGGCGACGCGGCGCTCGGTCAGCTCGAGGGTCGTCGGGTGCAGCAGCACCGCGTCCCGGCCCCCGGGAACGGGGGAGGGGACGGTCGCGCCGGCGCCTTCGAAGCGGATGCCCTGCATCGGCTACCGGCGGAAGTCGCGGCGCGCCAGCTGCGGGAACGCCTTGAACACGGCCACGGCCACGGCGGCCGCGATGAGGTTCTTCACGATGTCGCCCGGCCAGTACGCCAGGTCGAGCAGCGCGGCCTGGGCCAGCGGGATCTGCGCGTTGACGGACATGCCCAGGATGCCCAGCGGGTGCGTGACGAGGACCGAGCCGGCCATGCCCGCCAGGAAGAGCAGCGTCAGGCGCCAGCGGGCTGGCGCGCGGAGCAGGACCGCCGTGGCGACGGCACCGGCGACGAGCGCCGCGAGGGGGAAGGCCAGCAGGTAGCCGGCGCTGGGGCCGGCGAGCACGCCGAGGCCGCCGCTGAACTTGGAGAAGACCGGGACGCCCGCCAAGCCGACGACGACGTAGAGGGCGATGGCGGCCGAACCCCGCCACGCGCCGAGGACGAGCGCCGCGAGGCTGACGCCGAGGGTCTGCAGGGTGATCGGCACCCCGAGTGCGCCGACGGGCACGGCGGGGACCAGCGTGAGGGCGGCGACGAGCGCGGCGAAGACGGCGACGAGGGACAGGTCGCGGGGGCCGACGCCGACGCGTCCGGTCCGCGTCCCGGCCGGAGCGGGTGCGAGGTTGGTCATGGCACACCAGCCTACTTGATCACCGTTCAATTGGTGAACGGTGTTCAAGGCGGATTCGTGGGTCGGCGGGACGCGGCGTAGGATGGATCGGTTCCCCACGAAAGGCATTTCTCGCGTGATCTCCGTAGCCGACCTCGAACTGCGCGCCGGCGCCCGGCTCCTGATGGAGGGCGTCTCGTTCCGTATCGACAAGGGCGACAAGATCGGCCTCGTGGGCCGTAACGGCGCCGGCAAGACCACGATGACCCGCGTTCTGGCGGGGGAGGGCCAGCCGGCGGGCGGGACCGTGACGAGCCAGGGCTCGATCGGGTACCTGCCGCAGGACCCGCGGACCCCGGACATGGAGCAGCTCGCCCGCGACCGCATCCTCTCCGCGCGCGGCCTGGACCAGGTGGTCGGCAAACTCCGGACCGCCCAGGCCGACATGGCCAGCGAGGACGAGGCGGTGCGCTCCCGGGCGATGCGCCGCTACGACCGGCTCGAAGCGGAGTTCCTCGCCGGCGGCGGCTACGCGGCCGAGGCCGAGGCCGCCGCGATTTCCAACAACCTCGCCCTGCCGGAGCGGATCCTCAACCAGCCGCTGCGCACGCTCTCGGGCGGCCAGCGGCGCCGCGTCGAACTGGCCCGGATCCTCTACTCCGACGCCGAGACGCTCCTGCTGGACGAGCCGACCAACCACCTCGACGCCGACTCCATCACCTGGCTGCGCGACTTCCTGAAGAACCACCAGGGCGGGCTGATGGTCATCTCCCACGACACCGGGCTCCTCGAGGCCACGGTGAACAAGGTCATCCACCTGGACGCCAACCGCGCCACGATGGACGTCTACAACATGGGATGGAAGCGCTACCTGCAGCAGCGCGAGACGGACGAACGGGCCCGCCGCCGCGAGCGCGCGAACGCGGAGAAGAAGGCCTCCCACCTGATGGCCCAGGCCGACAAGATGCGCGCCAAGGCCACCAAGGCCGTGGCCGCGCAGAACATGGCCAAGCGCGCCGAGCGGATGCTCTCCGGCCTCGACGAGGTCCGGCAGCAGGACCGCGTGGCCGCCCTGCGCTTCCCGACGCCGGCCCCCTGTGGCAAGACGCCCCTGATGGCCGAGGGGCTGAGCAAGTCGTACGGCTCCCTGGAGATCTTCACGGACGTCTCCCTGGCCGTGGACCGCGGGTCCAAGGTCGTGATCCTCGGGCTCAACGGCGCGGGCAAGACCACGCTGTTGCGCATGCTCGCCGGCGTGACGGAGCCGGACACCGGCGGGATCACCCCGGGGCACGGGCTGAAGGTCGGCTACTACGCGCAGGAGCACGACACCCTCGACACCGAGCGCACCGTCCTGGAGAACATGCGGTCCGCCGCGCCGAGCCACCTCGGCGACGCCGACGTGCGCGGCATCCTGGGCTCGTTCATGTTCACCGGCGACGATGTCGACAAGCCCGCGGGGGTCCTTTCGGGCGGCGAGAAGACCCGTCTGGCCCTGGCGACGATCGTCGCCTCCAGCGCCAACGTGCTGCTGCTCGACGAGCCGACCAACAACCTCGACCCCGCCTCGCGCCACGAGATCCTGACGGCCCTGAAGTCCTACCCGGGCGCCGTCGTCATGGTCAGCCACGACGAGGGTGCCGTGGAGGCGCTGAATCCGGAACGCGTCGTGCTGCTTCCCGACGGCGACGAGGACCTGTGGAACGACGGCTACCTGGAGCTCGTCACCCTCGCCTAGCGCGGTCGGCCCCGCCGGTGCTCGAGGTCGGCCCCGCCGTTCTTGGAGGTCAGCCCCGCCGTTCCTCGAGGGCGTCCAGGTAGGCGTCCTCAAGCTCCTCGTCCGTCGGTCCCGACCGCCGGCGGGACGGGCGCTGGCGCGGAGCGCGGTACGCGGAATGCACGACCGGAACGCCGGCGGCCTCGGCCTCCGCTGCCGCCTCGCGGTCCTCGCGATTGATGCGTGCCTGCTGCCGGGCCGCGTAGCCGAGGCCGACGAAGCCCAGGACCCCGAAGGCGAACCACTGCAGCGAATAGGAGAGGTGGTTGCCCTCGTCCGTCTCCGGTCGGGGCAGGGCCGTGGGGGTCGTCGCCGGGGCGGGGCGCTCCGAAGCCAGGACGCCGTAGGCTCCGGTGGCAATCGGGTAGTCGAGGCGGTCCGCGAAGCGCGGCAGCTCGATCGAGGCGAGCTGCCCCTCCGGTGCGCTTCGGGCGACGTCCGGCTCCCCGGTCTTGACCCGGACGACGACGTCGACCGTGCCCCTGGGAGGCGCCGGAATCGTGTCCGGGCGCCCGGCGGTCTCGTCGCCGATCGGCAACCAGCCGCGGTCGACGACGACCGTGTCGCCCGAGAGGGTCCGGAACGGGACCAGCACCTCGTACCCGGGCCGGCCGTTGAGCGGGCGGTTGCGGACCACCGTGGTGTCCTTCACCAGGTATTCGCCGCGCAGGGCCACGGGCGTCCACGTCGCGTCCTCCGGCAGGGACACGAACAGCCCGGACGCCTCGGCATACGGGACGGGGGCCGCGTCGTAGTTCGCGTCCACGTGGCTGTTGGCGGCCTGGGCCTGGTCGAGTCGCGACATCTGCCAGCGGCCCAGCCCCACGCACGCGGCGGCGAACACGCAGACGAGGAGGAACCAGCCGATCCAGCGGGTGCTGGCGAGGAAGCGGTACAAGGGGTCTCAGGCCTCCGGGGTGGGGTTCGTGTCGTGCAGCGGCAGCAGTTCCCGGAACAGCCCGCGCTCGGTCAGGTAGCCGCGCAGCCAGTCCACGTGGTCGGGGCAGGCGAGCCAGGTCTTGCGCCGCTCGGGCGGGTGGATGCGGGGATTGTTCCACTGCAGACGCCACTGGGCGGCGTCGCGGCACCCCTTCCGGGAGCAGGTCGGCGTCTCCGGCCCGGTCGGCCCGGCCAGCTGGTCGAAGATGCTCACGGGCGGCCCTCCCGGGCCTCGTCCTCGACGAACTCGCCCTCGAGGACGAGGTCCGAGTCCTCCCCGTCGTCGGCGGCGGTCCTGGGACCCGTGTGGTCCTCGGCGGGAGCGGCGCCCCGGCCCTCGGCCCTCGGAGCCGTGTGGTCGTCCCGGGCGCCCTCGGGACGCGCGGCCCATGCCGCGCCGTCGTCCGTGCCGTCGTCCGCCGTGCCGCCACCCGGGGCATGGCCCGGCCGGGCGTCATCCGCGGCGCCCGGGGAGGAAGCTCCCGATGCGGCCGCGGCCCCGGGGCCCAGTGCCCTCCGGGGCGGGCCGTCGATGAAGGATGCGGGGGGCTCGCGCCGGGTGCGGTCGGCGCCTCCGTTGGCGATGACGACGGCGAACCACGGCAGGAAGATGGCGCCGGCGAGGAACGCCCACTGGAGGGGCCCGGTCGTAAAGAAGGCCGCGATGAAGCACGCCATGCGCACGCTCATGGAGATCGTGTACTTGACCATCCGGTGGTGCATGTCCGCAGAGCGCGACTCGTCGGCCTCCGTGATCCGATGCACGGGGGCTGGCTCGTGGCGGTGGGTGTGCGGTGCCTGGCTCATGTCCCTCTCTGGTCCTACCGGTCCATTCTCTCACCCCCGTGCGGGCGGGGGCGAACCGTGCGGGGGCTTCGCCGCTGGGGCCGCGCCCGACGGTAGGATGGCCGGGATCCCGACGACCCCGGCCCCTGGAGGACCACCCATGACCGACAGCACTCCCGCCCCCCGCAGCGTCCTCGTCACGGGCGGCACCCGCGGCATCGGCCTGGCCATCGCCCGCGCCTTCCAGGCCAATGGCGACAAGGTCGCGGTGACCTACCGGAGCGGAGAGGTCCCCGAGGGGATGCTCGGGGTCAAGGCCGACGTGACGGACTCCGCCTCGATCGACGCCGCGTTCACGGAGGTCGAGGAGCGGCACGGCCCGGTCGAGGTGCTCGTCGCCAACGCGGGCGTCACGCGCGACACCCTCCTGCTGCGGATGAGCGAGGACGACTTCACCTCCGTGGTCGACACGAACCTCACCGGCGCCTTCCGCGTGATCAAGCGCGCGTCGAAGGGCATGATCCGGCTCCGCAAGGGACGCGTCGTGCTGATCTCCTCCGTCGTCGGCCTCTACGGGTCCCCGGGCCAGGTCAACTACGCCGCCTCGAAGGCGGGCCTGGTTGGCATCGCCCGTTCCCTGACCCGCGAGCTGGGTGGGCGCGGCATCACCGCGAACGTCGTCGCGCCGGGGTTCATCAACACGGACATGACGGCGGCGCTGCCGGAGCAGACGCAGAAGGACTACCTCGCGTCGATCCCGGCCGGCCGCTTCGCAGAGCCGGAGGAGGTCGCCAACGTGGTGCGGTGGGTGGCCAGCGACGAGGCCGCCTACATCTCGGGCGCCGTCGTGCCCGTCGACGGCGGCCTCGGGATGGGGCACTAGCGGCCCACACCCCCGCCGTTGGAGGAAACCTCCAACGGCGGGCCGGCGTCAACGTGGAAAGATGGACGTCGGAGCGGCCGCATCGGCCGCGGTATTGAGGATTCCCACAAGGCGCGCGGAGGCGCGCCGCAACCACCGAGGAGACACCCCGATGTCCGATCTCACCGGCAAGTCCGCCATTGTCACAGGCTCCTCCCGCGGCGTCGGCGCCGAGACCGCCAAGGTGCTGGCCGCGCAGGGCGCGTCCGTCGTCGTGAACTACCGGCAGAAGGCGCCCCGCGCCAACAAGATCGTCGCCGGCATCGAGGAGGCCG
The DNA here is from genome assembly GCF_056782315.1 of Arthrobacter paludis. NCBI lineage: Bacteria > Bacillati > Actinomycetota > Actinomycetes > Micrococcales > Micrococcaceae > Arthrobacter > Arthrobacter paludis. The sequence goes on along the minus strand of NZ_JBXAEW010000010.1, from coordinate 148,770 downwards.
GCGGACGCGCGGTGGCCGTGGGTGCCGACATCACGGCCGACGGTGGCGCCCAGACCCTGGTCGACGCCGCCATGGAGCATTTCGGCGGGGTGGACGTCCTGGTGCTCAACGCGTCCGGCGGCATGGAGTCCGACCTCGGCGAGGACTACGCGCTGCGCCTGAACCGCGACGCCCAGGTGGAGCTGCTGGACGCCGCGGCGGCCGTGATGAAGCCGGGCAGCCGGGTCGTCTTCGTCACCAGCCACCAGGCGCACTTCATCGACTCGGTGCCGACCATGGACGCGTACGTGCCCGTCGCCCGCTCCAAGCGCGCCGGCGAGGTCGCCCTGCGCGAGCGGATCCCGGCCCTGGAGGAGAAGGGGATCAGCCTCGTGGTGGTCTCCGCCGACATGATCGAGGGCACGATCACCGCGACGCTGCTCAACCGGCTCGAGCCGGGGGCCATCGAGGCCCGGCGCGAGGCCGCCGGAAAGCTCTACTCGGTCGCGGAGTTCGGCGCCGAGGTCGCACGCATGGCCACGGCGGACGTGCCCACGGGACACACCGAGTACGTCGGCGGCGCCGAGGACTTCCTCAAGCAGGCGTAGGGCGCCGGACCGGCGGCCGCCGCTTCCGGCGCGGCGCGGGGAACGGCCCGCGCGCCGGCGCGGAACCGCGCGGAGGGGCTCCCCGCGCCGGTGGCGCGGGGAGCCCCTGTTGCTGCGGACGGGGGCCCGTCCGCGGTGTCGGCCTACCGGCTGCCGGTCCTGAAGGTCCAGGACTCGCTGGCCAGCGGGTTGCCGTCGTTGTCCGTGATCCCGGTCGTGCCGCCCACCAGCGTCACGCGGAACGTGGAGTTCGACGGCAGCGTGTTCGCCGGGTCCAGCATCCACTGGTTGAGGCTGCCGTTGCGGACCACGGTGCCGCGGACCGGTGTCCCGGTCGCGGCCCAGCTCAGCCGGAAGGTGCCCGTGGTCACGTTCCGGACCTCCTCGCTGAACGACGCCCGCATGTTGTGCGTCCGCAGGGCGCCGGTCGAGTCCGCCGGCGGGATCCGCTTCGTCACCGTGGGCGTCCCCGGGAGGGCGCCGGTGGTGAAGGACCACGTCTGGCTTGCCAGCGAGTTGTTGAACGCGTCGCGGATGGCGACGGAACTGCCGGCCAGCCCCACGGTGTAGCGGGTGTTCGGCTGCAGCGCGACGCCCGGGTTGAGCGTCGCGCGGTGCGTCGCGGTGTTCAGCGACACCGTGGCCGGGATGGCCGCGCCGTCCGGGCCGCGCAGCCGCAGCGTCGTGTTGCGGACCCCCTGGACGTACTCGCTGAAGCGGACGGCGATGTTGCCGGTCACCGACGCCCCCGTGGTCCCGTTGCCCGGGTAGCGGCCGACGACGGTCGGGCGCGTCGTGTCCCTGGTGCCGCCGATCTGCACCCCGCGCGGCGCGACGGCGCCCGTATTGCCGGCGGCGTCGGTGGCCCGGACCTCGAACACGTGGGAACCCGCCACCTGGGCGTCGTAGGTCAGCGGCGACGCGCAGGGCACGAACGTTGCGTTCGACGCCAGCAGCCGGCACTCGAACGCGGCCCCCGCCTCCGACGTGAAGCTCATCGTCGGCGTGTTGTCGGCGCTGGGCGTCGACGGGAATGGCGGGACCACCTGGGCCACGGGCGCGGCCGTGTCCACGACCATCGCCAGCGTTCCGGAAACCAGCGTCGGGTCGCTGGCTAGGCGGGCCTGGATGCGATGTGTGCCGTCGGCCAACGCCGTGGCCACGTTCGCCGTGAAGGCGTTGCCGGCCACGGTGGCCGTGCCGGCGAGGGCGCCGTCCACGAGGATCTCCACGGTGCTGCCGTCGGCGGCCGTCGCGGTGCCCGCGAGCGACGGCGTCGCGTCGGCGGTGATGTTGTCCGTCGACGAGCGGCCCGTGTCGGACGTGGCGACCAGGTCCGGTGTGCCCGGGGCGCCGTCGACGGCGTCCGAGACCACGCCCTGCACCGCGAAGGTGTCCACGACGAGCGTGTCGACGCCGGGCCCTCCCGCGTCGGGCCCGACCACGCGGACCTCGTTGACGCCCGAGGGCGCGCCGGTGACCGTCGCGGCGACGTTGGGATCGCCGATGGTGCCCGCGGGTGCACCGTCCTGGCGCAGGAACGCGGCCGTCGTCCCGGCCGCGTAGTCGCCCAGGAAGGCCTGGCCCACCGCGTTCCAGTCGCAGCCGGTCGTGCCCTCGGCGCAGCCCTCGTCGATGGTCACGTTGATCGTGCCGGGTCGCTGCTCGTCGGGACCGGCCGCGGTGAAGGTGTTCACGCCGTACGGGTGGGTGATGGTGTATTCGGCTGCCGGCTCGAGGTTCTCCAGCCGGAAGCGGAGCCGTCCGAAGCCGATCTGTTCACCCTCGACGACGGCGTCGTTCGCGAACGCGCCCTCCAGGGCGGCCTCGTAGAGGCCCAGGTTGCCGCCGCTTGCCTCGGCGACAAACCAGAACGCCTCGTCCGGGAAGTTGTCCGGGAACGCGATCGGGGCCGCGGGATCCGGCAGCTCGGACAGGCAGCCCTCGGCCGGGTCGACGCAGAACTTGAGACGGACGGTGCCGTCGTCGTACCAGGCCGGATACCCCGTGGCCGCGTCAACGGGGCCGACGGCGGCGGTCTCCGCCTGCGCCGGTGCGGCGAGCGGGACCAGGGCGGCGGCGAGCAGCGTGGCGCCGGCGGCTCCCGCCAGGCCGCGGCGTCCGGGGGCGTGGCGCCAAGGCGCCCGGGGGCCGGGCGGCCCCGTGATGGTTGGTTCGTTCGGGGCGCGCGTCAAGCCGGGCATGGCTCCTCCTCAGGTGACTGGCACCCGAGGGCAACCCCACGGGTGCGACTCGTCCCCCGAGTCTTGCGCGACGACCCTGTGGGAACCTTGGGCCCGGTCGCGGAGCATCCGGTCGCGGACGGTCCGAGGAGGACTCCCGGCCCCGATCTGCCGGGCGGCCGCAGTGTGTGAAGGCGCCCACACGGGCGCCGGGGCGCCTACGGTTGCGGCTCGCAGACCACCTTGTTCCACGGCTGGTACGTCCAGCGCAGGGTCTCCTTCGGAAGGCTTCCGGTGGCCGAGGACCGCGTGCGGGTGACCTCGACCGTGAAGCCGTCCTTGCCGCCGGGCTCCGGCGTGCAGTTCTCGTTGTCGTTGTAGACGGTCTTCGGCTCCTTGATGTTGAACGGCTCGGAGGTCGACGTCCGGACGTTCCAGACGTCCGTCCCCCAGAGCCGGGTGTGCACCCGGTCCGGGCCGACCCACGCCTGGATCATCACGGCGTAGTCGGTGTTGTTGCGCCACTTCATGTCGATGGAGCCCTCCCAGAGCGTCGCCTCCCGGCCGGCCGGATAGCGCTCGAACCAGCGGCTGTGCGGCTGGTGCTCGACGTCGTCCATGCCTGCCAGGAAACCCGCATTGAACAGCTGCGTGGAGATCTGCGATAGGCCGCCGCCCACTGCCGTGCTCTCGAAGCCGCCCTCCACCACGCCGGACTCGAAGTACCCGTTGGCCTTGGTGACCGGTGCGAGGTGCTCCAGGAGCGAGAACGTTTCGCCCGGCATGACGAGGACGCCGTTGAGCTTCTGCGAGCCGGCGCGGAGGTTCTGGGTCCTGACCTCGTTGCTGGTCGGGTAGGGGGTGGAGAAGTCGACGAGGATCTCGTCGACGCCGAGGTCCTCCGCCTCCCGCGTGGTCAGGTCCGGCTGCGTTTCGCGCATGGCCACGGAAACGGTTCGCTTCCCGTTGTCCAGCGCGGCCGTGATCTTCGCGCCGAGGTTGCCGGTGTCGATGCCGCGGCCGACGCGCGACGGGATGACCGCCGGGCGCCCGTCCCGCAAGACGATCTCCGCGTCGCGCGCCGTCGAGCCGAGCTCGGGGTTCGCCTCCAGCAGGGCCTCGGCGAGGCGGTCGCCGTCCAGCTCCAGGCCGATCTTGCCGTTCTGCGCGGGGAACGAGGCGGCCGCCGCAAGCACCGCGGGGTCGAGGCGTCCGGACAGCGTTCCGGCCGTGACCGTGACCGGCCCGTTCACGAGTGGTGCGGCGAGTTCCCGGCGCGCGGTCTCGTACGCCTCCGCGGGGACCTTGGGCTTCGGGCGCTCGGCCGGCAACTGCAGCGGTCCCGCGGGATCGAACCAGGAGGCGGCGACGGTGTCGACGGCGCCCGCCACCTCCACTTCGACTCCCGGCCGCGGCTCTTCGACCGTGATCTCGGTTCCCTCGAAGCCGATGCTGCCCTCGGTGGGCTTGGCGTTGAGGGCCTCCTCGGACGCGGCCTGGACGGCGTCGTGGAGGCGCTGCCGGTCGACGCGGAGCTCCGGCTCGATCTCGCGCCCGCCGGTGAGGCGGTCCCAGAGCACCACCGGGTCCAACGTGAACCCGGTCGTGCCGTCGAGGGTCCCCTCGACGTCGAGGGCCAGGCCCGCCTGGGCGGGGTCGAGGGTCGCCTTCCGCCCGCCCGCCTCGACGGCGATCGGTTCGCCGGCGACCGGACCGAGCCGGTCCGACAGCCGGTCGGCCGCCGCTTCCGGGGCGAGCCCCCCGACGTCGACCCCGTGGACGGTGGTGCCGTCGGGGATGGTGCCCGCCGTGGCGGCGGCCGTCCCGCCGTAGGCCGCCGCTGCGGCCACGACGACGCCCGAGGCGATCCACCAGCCAGCGCGTCCGCGCCGCTTTCCGTCCTTGCCCACGTGTCCCTGCCTGTCAATTGGTTGCCGGGGGTATCCAATCCATGGTAAGGGACGGAGCGTGGCGGCAGGGCCTGGCCGGACCGTGGCGTGGGCGACACGCCACCGGTCTCCCCGGGTGTGTCGGAGTGGCGCGCGGGTGGCGGCCGGGGGCCGGCCGCGCGTGCGGGCCTAGACCCCCGCGAGGTGGCGGATGATGTCCAGGCGCGGCAGGTCGATGGCGGCGTCGGCCTCGTCGCGCAGGGCGGGCTTCGCGTTATAGGCCACGCCCAGCCCGGCCGCGCGGACCATGTCGAGGTCGTTGGCGCCGTCGCCGGCCGCGATCGTGTGCTCCAGCGGGATGCCGAGCGCGCCGGCCCACTCGCGCAGGCGCGCCTCCTTGGCCGCACGGTCGACGACGTCGCCCTCGACCGTCCCAGTCAGTCGTCCGCCGTCGACGCCGAGCGTGTTCGCCGTCGCGAAGTCGAGTCCCAGGTCCTCCGCGAGCGGTGCGAGGATCTGGATGAAGCCGCCGGAGACGACGCCGACGGCGTGGCCGGCCGCGTGGAAGGCCGCCACGAGTTCCCTGGCCCCGGGGGAGAGTTCGACGGCGCCGCGCACGGCCTCCACGACGGAGACGGGCAGGCCGGAGAGCGTGGCGACCCGGGCGTGGAGGCTCTGGGCGAAGTCGAGCTCGCCGCGCATCGCGGCCTCGGTCACGGCGGCGACCTCCGCCTCCTTGCCCGCGTGGACGGCCAGCAGTTCGATGACCTCCTGGCGGATCAGCGTCGAGTCCACGTCCATCACGAGCAGCAGGCGCGGCGCACCGGCCAGCGCGGCGGGCACGACGGCGGCCCCGGCCCCCGGGGCCAGGTCCGCGGCCGCGGCGGCGACCTCGCGCCGCAGGGCCGCCGCGTCGACGGCCCCGCCGTCTGACGCGGCCACCGTCCAGCGCGCCCCCGCGTAGCCCTCCCCGGTAAACGGCGCCTCCGCCGCGACGCGGTGGCCGGAGCGCCCGACCGCGGCGCGCAGGCCCGCGGGCTCGGCCGGGGCCGGGGCGCCTGCGGGCGCGGGGGAGTAGTGGACGAGGACGGGGGCGCTGTGCATGGGCCGATTCTCCCCGGCGCGGGCGCCCGGGCGCCAATCGGCCCGGGGCTGCCCCCGCCCGGCGCGGCCCGGGAGGTCGTGGTTTCGCGCATTGGCCCGCCGCTGTCCTACTGTTTTCCCCATGAGTGAAGTGCTGGGTTTCTCCGGCGTCGGCGTGGTGCGCGGGCGCAAGCAGCTGGTGTCGGACGTCGACTGGACGGTCGCCGAGGGCGAGCGTTGGGTCGTGCTGGGCCCGAACGGGGCGGGCAAGACCACGCTGCTGCAGATCGCGGCCACGCGGATGCACCCCACGACCGGCACGGCCTCCGTGCTGGGGGAGACGCTGGGGAAGGTCGACGTGTTCGAGCTGCGCCCGCTGATCGGCCTGTCCTCCGCGGCGCTCGCGAACAACATCCCCGGGCACGAGAAGGTCCTCGACGTCGTCCTGACCGCCGCGTACGGCCACACGGGGCGCTGGCGCGAGGAGTACGAGCGGCTCGACGAGCGCCGCGCCTTCGCGCTGCTGCACGAGTGGGGCGTCTCCACGCTCATCAACCGGCCGTTCGCCTCGCTCTCGGAGGGCGAGCGCAAGCGCGTGCAGATCGCCCGGGCCCTGATGACCGACCCCGAGCTGCTGCTGCTGGACGAGCCCGGGGCCGGCCTCGACCTCGCCGGCCGCGAGGAGCTCGTGGCCAGCCTGACCGAGCTGGCGTCCGACGACGCGGCGCCGGCCCTCGTGCTGGTCACGCACCACCTCGAGGAGGTGCCGCCGGGCTTCACGCACGCGCTGCTGCTGCGCGACGGCGGCGTCGTCGCCGCCGGTCCGCTCGCGGAAACGCTCACGGAGGAGAACCTCTCCGCCACGTTCGGCATGCCGCTGAAGGTCTCCAGCGAGGGCGGCCGCTACACGGCGGTCGCCGCCACGACGGCCGTCGCCCCCGCCTAGCCCGTGCTGGAGTTCTGGCGCGAGGCCCTGGTCTTCGTCGGCGGGCTGTGGGCCGGCACGATCAACACGATCGTGGGCTCGGGCTCGCTGGTGACGTTCCCGATCCTGGTCGCGCTCGGGTACGGCCCCGTGAACTCGATCATCTCCAACGCCATGGGCCTCGTCGCCGGCGGCTTCTCCGGGGCCTGGGGCTACCGGCGGGAGGCGGCCAGCGCCCGGCGCACCCTGCTGCGCCTGCTGCCGGTCTCCGTGCTCGGCGGCCTGCTCGGGGCCTGGCTGCTGCTGCACCTGCCCGAGACGGTCTTCGGCTACGTCGCGCCCGTCCTGATCGCCGTCGCGGTGCTGCTTGTCGTGTTCCAGCCCCGGCTTTCCGCCTGGGCGAAGCGGCGCCAGGCCCTGGACGCGGCCGGCCCCCACGAGGTCGACGCGCACCCGCTGCCGCCGGTCCTGTACCCGCTGGTGTTCCTGACCGGCGTCTACGGGGGCTACTTCACGGCCGCCCAGGGCGTCATCCTCATGGGCCTGTTCGGGGTCTTCCTCCACGGGACCCTCCAGCAGTCCAACGCCATCAAGGTGATCCTCTCCCTGGCCGTGAACCTCGTGGCCGCGTGCTCCTACCTGCTCTTCGCCTTCGACCGGATCAACTGGCTGGTCGTGGCGCTCATCGCCGTCGGGTCGCTGATCGGCGGGTTCGTCGGCGCACACATCGGCCGCCGGCTCTCGCCGCTGCTCCTGCGCAGCGTGATCGTCGTGCTCGGCCTCATCGCGCTGGCCAACATGGTGTGGCGCCTGGTGGAGGGCTGATGCCGCTAATCCGGCTGGAGTCCGCGGCCGACCCGCGCGTCGCCGACTACGTCGCCCTCTCCGACGCGGCCCTCCGCCAGCGCACCGACCCGGGGCGCGGGCTGTACATCGCCGAGTCGCCCAAGGTCCTGCGCCGGGCCCTGGCCGCCGGGCACCGGCCCCGCTCGTTCTTCCTGGCGGAGAAGTGGATCGACGGCATGGCCGACGTCCTGGACGCCCACCCGGACACCCCGGCGTTCGTTGGCGAACCCGGTGTGCTGGAGGAAATCACCGGCTTCCACCTGCACCGGGGCGCCCTCGCCGCCATGCACCGGCCCGCGCCCGTACCCGCGGCCGACGTCCTGGCCGGGGCCCGCCGGGTCGTGGTCCTGGAGGACATCGTCGACCACACCAACCTCGGCGCGATCGTCCGTTCGGCCGCGGGGCTCGGCGTCGACGCCGTCCTCGTGACGCCGCGCAGCGCGGACCCGCTCTACCGCCGGGCCATCCGGGTGTCCATGGGCACCGTCTTCCAGGTGCCCTGGGCCCGCTTCGACGCCTGGCCCGGCGGTCTGGAGGTCCTGCGCGGTGCCGGCTTCCACATCGCGGCCCTCGAGGTCACGCCGGACGCCATCCCCATCGACGCCCTGGCCGCCCGCGGACACGAGCGCCTCGCGCTGGTCATGGGCACCGAGGGGGCCGGCGTGTCCGCGGCCGCGCTGGCGGGCTCCGACACGCGGGTCGTCATCCCGATGCGGCCTGGAGTGGACTCGCTGAACGTGGCCGCGGCCTCCGCCGTCGCCTTCTGGGAGATGCGGGCGCGCTGAGCGGCGCGGTTGGGCCGATGCGGCCGCGTAGGGTAAAGTGGTGCGTCGGCCCGCTCCTTGTCGGGCCGCCATCCAACCGAGGCGCCCCTGGCAAAATCCAGGGGCAAGAACAAAGGTTTACGCATGAAGGCTGACATCCACCCCCAGTACGGCCCGGTCGTGTTCAACGACCTGGCTTCCGGCGAGAAGGTCCTGACCCGCTCCACCGCCACCTCCTCCAAGACCATCGAGTGGGAGGACGGGAACACCTACCCGGTCATCGACGTCGAGATCTCCGCCGCGTCGCACCCGTTCTACACCGGCAAGCAGCGCATCATGGACTCCGCCGGCCGCGTCGAGCGCTTCAACGCGCGCTTCAAGAACTTCGGCAAGAAGGCCTAGCCTCCGCCACGCCGCACGGGGACCCCTTCGGGGGTCCCCGCCCGCGTTTAACCGGCCGGACTGGTGCCGTCCTAGTCGGTACGCGGCTCTCCCGCCGGACCGGCTCTGTCCCGGCGGGACCATGGGGCGGGCCCCGGCGCCAGCGGGGCGAGGCGCTCCGGGTCGGCCAGCACGTCGATCGCGGCGATCCGTCCGCCCGCCACAGTGAAGGCCATGATCGAGACGAGCCGCCCGCCGACCACCACCCGGGCAGCGGCCGCGCCGTGGACCAGGCAGGGCACGGCATGCGGAGCGAGGGCCCCGAACGCCACGGCCCGGGAGGCGACCCGGCGGGCGCCGCGGAGCTCCACCGACTGGGCCGGCCGGGCGCGGCCGCCATTGGAGCGAAGCACGACGTCAGGGTGCAGCACGGCCAGCAGGGCCTCCAGGTCCCCGGTGCGGGTGGCCGCGAAGAACGCAGCGACCGCCCGCCGCTGGAGGGACAGGTCCGGGTCGACCGGCGGGGCCTGGTCCCGCACCCTGCGGCGCGCCCGGCTCGCCAGTTGCCGCGCGGCGGCGGCGGAGCGCGAGAGGAGCGCGGCGATGTCCTCGAACGGGACCGCGAACAGGTCGTGCAGGACGAACGCGACCCGCTCGTCGGGACGCAGCGACCCCAACACCACCTGCAGGGCCAGGCCGACCGAGTCCGCCAGGACCGCGCCGTATTCCGGGTCGCCGCCGTCGCCGGGCCCCAGCACGGGGTCCGGGATCCGGGCGCCCCACGGGTCCTCGGGGCGCGCCCTGCGCGCGCGCAGCTGGTTCAGGCAGACGCGCGCGACGACGGTCGCCAACCACGCGGGTACGTTGTCGACCCCGTCGGTGCCCGCGCGGTCCGCCCGCAGCCAGGCCTCCTGCACTGCGTCCTCCGCGTCCGCCCACGAGCCCAGGATCCGGTAGGCGATCCCCAGCAGGCGCCGGCGTTCGGTCTCGAAAGCCTCCCGCGTCCCGCCCGAGCCCGCCCGGACGGGGCGCGGCCCGAGGACCCGGACCGTTTCCTCCGGCTCCATCGCTGTCACACTCCCCGTCCCGCCCGTGTCATACGGGGTGACTGCCCGCACCCCTGCGGGGAGGCTAACGCACGAGAGCAAGGGAGACGACCATGCCCACCACACTCCTCATCACCGGCGGCACGGGAACGCTCGGCCGGCGGGTGGTCCCGCGCCTGCGCGGTCGGGGCGCGGAACTGCGGATCCTCACGCGGACCCACCGGCCTGCCGAGGGCGGCCTCCGGTACGCGACCGGGGACCTCCTGACCGGCGAAGGCATCCCCGAGGCGGCCGCCGGCGCGGACGCGGTGCTGCACCTGGCCGGCGGACCCAGGGGCGACGACGTGGCGGCCCGTCACCTCGTCGCCGCGGCCCGCGGCGCCGGGGTGCGGCACCTGGTCGCGGTGTCCGTCGTGGGGGCGGACCGGGTGCCGCTGGCCTGGTTCCGCGGGAAACTCGCGATGGAACGCGTTGTCGCGGAGTCGGGGATCCCCTGGACGGTGCTGCGCGCCGCGCAATTCCACGAGCTGCTGCTCAAGGTGCTCGGTGCGCTGGCGGCCTCGCCGGTGGTGCCCGCCCCGGCGGCCGTGAGGATGGAGCCCGTGGCGGCCGAGGAGGTTGCCGACCGGCTGGCCCGACTCGCCCTGGGGGTCCCGCGCGGCCGCGTCCCGGACGTGGTCGGCCCCGAGGCCCTCGGGTTCCCGGACCTTGCCCGGAGCTACCTCTCCGCCACCGGGCGCCGCCGGGCGTTGGTGCCCGTGCCGCTGATCGGGGGCGTCGGCCGCGCCTACCGCGCGGGCGCGAACCTCGCCGGGCCCGACGCGGAGCGGGGCGCGCGCTCCTGGGCGGAGGCACTCGGCGGTTCCGGACGAGGGGGACTGTAGGGCGTCCGTGACGGCCCAGCCCGGGGGCCTGCCGGCCCGCGGGCGGCGGAGACCCGAGCGGCCGGCCGGTCCGCCTAGGATGGCCCCATGCCCGACGAGACCCCCCTGGCCCCCGATACGCGCTACACGCACCACGGTGAATACAAGGTCCCTGGAGGCAAGCTCGTTGTCGCCGACCTGGCGGTCGCCGACGGGGCGATCGCCGCCGCCAACATCAATGGGGACTTCTTCCTCGAGCCGGACGACGCGCTGCTGGACATCAACGCGGCCCTGGCGGGCTTGGGCGTGGACACGCCGCACGGGGAACTGCGCGACGCCGTGGCGCGCCGCCTCGACCCCTCGGCCGTGCTGTTCGGCTTCGACCCCTCGGCGGTCGCCGTCGCCGTCCGCCGCGCGCTCGGGCTCGCGACGACGTGGGCCGACCACGACTGGGAGGTCATTGGGCCGTCCCCGCTGCCGATCACGACCCAGGTGGCCCTCGACGAGGTCCTGACGCGCGAGGTCGCCGCCGGCGAGCGCCGGCCGACCCTGCGGCTGTGGGACTGGAGCGAGCCCGCCGTCGTCATCGGCAGCTTCCAGTCGCTGCGCAACGAGGTCGACCCCGACGCGGCCGCGCGCCACGGGGTGACGGTCGTGCGGCGGGTCAGCGGGGGAGGGGCGATGTTCATGGAGTCGGGCAACTGCATCACGTACTCCCTGTATCTTCCCGTCTCCCTCGTGGACGGCATGAGCTTCGCGGACTCGTACCCGTTTCTGGACGCCTGGGTCATGGAGGCCCTGGCCGGGCTCGGCGTGGAGGCCTACTACAAGCCGCTGAACGACATCGCGACGCCCGAGGGGAAGATCGGCGGCGCCGCCCAGAAGCGGTTGGCCGGGGGCGGAATGCTCCACCACGTCACCATGAGCTATGACATCGACGCGGAGAAGATGACCCAGGTGCTGCGGATCGGGCGGGAGAAGCTCTCCGACAAGGGCACCACCAGCGCGAAGAAGCGCGTGGACCCGCTCAAGCGGCAAACCGGCATGCCGCGCACCGACGTCATCGAGGCGATGGTGCGCACCTTCGAGCGCCGCTACGGGGCCCGCCGGGTCGGCCTGTCTCCGGCGTCACTGGCACGCGCCGAGGAGCTGGCCGACGCCAAGTTCCGGACCCGGGAGTGGCTCACGCGGGTCCCGTGATCCGTCGATCCGGGACGTCGCCGGGGAGCGCCCCGATCCGGACCAGGAACGCCAGCAGGTCGTCGGCGACGCGCTGCGGCCGCTCCCACAGGACGGTGTGCCCGGTGTCCGGGTAGACGGTGACTTCGGCGCAGTGCAGCTCCTCGGCGAGACGGCGCTGCTCGGCGGGAGTGAGGAACCGGTCGGCGTCGCCATGGACCACGAGCGCCGGAATGTGCCGGAGCGGGGCGATCGGCATCGGGGCCAGTTCGATGCCGCTCAGGGTCAGCTGCCAGACCCGGGCGGGGATCCGTCGCCGCTCCTCGAACATCTCCTGGACCAGCTCCTCCGGGACGTCCCAGGCGCGGTTCCATACCTGCTGCACCGCGCGGATGTCCTCGTCGCTGACCGGGTCGGCCATGGCCTCGACCCGGTCGGCGAACGGCGCGCGACGCCCCTGGAGGCTGTACGGGCTGGCCAGCAGCACCAGGCCGCCGACCCGGCGCGGCGCCCGCTCGGCCACGGCACGGGCCACGTAGCCGCCGCTGGAGTGGCCGACGAGGACCGCGCGCTCGATGCCCAGCGCGTCCAGGACGGCGAGCGCGTCGGCGGCGTAGTCGTTCTGTCCGTAGCCGGTCTCCGGCTTGTCCGCGCCCCCGTGGCCGCGGGCCGTGGGGGCGATCGCGTGCACCGTCTCGGGCAGGCGCTCGAGCAGCGGCTTCCAGAAGATCCCGGAGACGGCATAGGAGTGCAGGAGCAGCACGGCCGTGCCGTGCGGGTCGCCCTGTTCGAGGATGGGCACGCGGATCCCGGTCGCCAGGTCGATGGTTCGCGACTCGGCCATGACACTGTCCTCCCGTGGGGCGTCCGCTCGGGGCCGTGCGTGGCGCCGGCACCCGTACCGTTCCCCCAAACTACACCGCGCGGCGCGGCCGGGGGAGAGGAGCAAGGCGGGCGACGCGGGGGGAGGGCGTCCGCCCACGGGAAGGGACCGCGCCGCGCTCAGCGGGTGAGGGTGAAATGCGCGACGCCGTCGCCCGCCTCGGGTCCGTCGACGCGGTAGCCGGCGGCCGAGCCGCCGGCGAGGGCTGCCGTCCCGCCGTCGAAGAGCGACTCGCCGCCGCCGAGCAGCACGGGCACGACGGCGACGTGGAGCAGGTCCACGAGCCCTTCGGCCAGGAACTGCCGCACCGTGGCCGCCCCGCCGCCGAGGCGGACGTCCCGGCCGCCCGCCGCCTCCATGGCCAGGTCGAGGACGTCGCGGGGCGCGGCATCGACGAAGTGGAAGACCGTCCCGCCCGCCATGGGCACGGACTCGCGCAGGTGGTGGGTCATGACGAAGACCGGGTGGTGGAACGGCGGGTCCTCGCCCCACCAGCCCTGCCACGACCCGTCGGGCCACGGGCCCCGCACGGGACCGAACATGTTCCGGCCCATGATGGTTGCCCCGAGGCCCTCGTCGCCGGCGGCGGCGTAGCGCTGGTCGATCCCGTCCGTGCCGCCCTCCTCGCCGATCAGGGTGCGCCCGAAGCGGGTGCGCAGGATCCAGTCGTGCAGGCGCTCGCCGCCGAGCCCCAGCGGTTCGTCGATGCTCTGGTCCGGCCCGGCGGCGTAGCCGTCCAGGGAGACGCTGAGGTTGTGGACGCGGAGTGCGGGCACGGGGGGCTCCTTCCGTTGCGGACCGGCGTGCCGGCCCGCCGCCGATGCTACGCCCCACAGGCCCGCAGCGGGAGGGGTGGGCGGCACCCGCGGACCGGTGCCGCGGCCGCGCCGTCGGTCCCCCGGAGCGCTGGGCGCGGCCGGCTAGCCCTCCGGGCGGGCGGGCGCGGCGGTCCCCGCCACCGCCTGGGCGCGCAGGGACCGCGCGAGGTGGTCGCGCTGCTCGACGACGATCCGGCGCAGCGCCGCCGGCGCGGCCCGGTGCGCATCCAACCAAGCGCCGGCGGCGAGCAGTACGGGGTGCCGGTCCGGGCCCTCGGGACCGAGGTCCTGGTGGCGGGGGAACAGGCCCTGCACGACCCGCGTGGCCTGGCCGATGCTCATCTGGCGCCAGATCCGTTCGAGCTCCGGCCAGTACCCGGTGTAGAACGCGTCGACCAGTTCGTGCCCGCCGAGCATGAAGCCCTCGACCGTCGCGCTGAGCACGTCGTTGGAGAGCGGGACGCCGTCGCGCGCCCCGGCCAGGACCGCGTCCCACGCGGCCCGCTTGGCCCCGGGGGTGGGCCGGGCCGCCAACGCCAGGGCGTGCCCGACCGTGGCCTCCGCGGACGGCGCCGCCCCGCGGCGGGCGTCGAGGTCGTCTGCGCCGGCGAGGCCCCGCGCGGCGAGGGCCTGCAGCAGCAGCCACACGAGCCGCTCGTCGACGTCCAGACCCGGGACGGCCACCGTGCCGTCCAGGAGGCCGCGGGCCCAGTCGTCCGCGCCGCCGTGCCGGGCCAGTCGGGCCAGGGTGCGCGCGTACGCGACCTGGTGGTCGGAGCCGGGCTGCGCCGCGGCGACCAGCCCGGCGAGCCGGTCCGCGAGCCGGGAGCGCTCGGCGCTGCGCAGGCCGGGCGGGCAGTAGTCGCCGGCCGCGTGCAGGGCCTGGTCCAGCAGGGACTGCAGCACGCCCGGGTCGTCCACGGAGGGCGCCATCCGGCACACGGCCTCCACGAACACGGGGGCGGCGAGCTCGGCGTCCCGCACCATGTTCCACAGCGCCGCCCAGGCGGTCGCGCGGGCCAGCGGGTCGTCCAGGGTGTCGAGGTGTCCCAGGAGCACGGCCAGGGAGGCGTCGTCGAAGCGGACCTTGGCGTAGGTCAGGTCGCCGTCGTTGGGCAGGACGACGGCGGGGCGGGCCCGGCCGGCCAGGCCCGGCAGCGCGGCGGAGGCCCCGTCGATGTCGGCCTCGAGGGACCCGGTGCGGACCAGGCGCCCGTCCTCGAGGGCGAACGTCCCGACGCGCACGGTGTGCGGGCGCAGCACCTCCCCGCCCGTGGCCGGGTCCGTGCCGGCCTGGCGCAGCCGGGCCGCCGTGACGGCGCCGGCGTCGTCCTCCTCCAGCTCCACCCACAGCCGCGGGACGCCGGCCGTCTGCAGCCACGCGCGCGCCCACGTCCCCATGTCCCGGCCGGACGCCTCCCCGAGCACCGCGAGGAAGTCGCCGAGCGTGGTCTTCCCCCACGCGTGGCGGCGGAAGTACTCGCGGGCGGCGGCGGCGAAGGCGTCCGGGCCCACGTAGGCCGCCAGCTGCTTGAGTACCGAGGCGCCCTTGGCGTACGTGATTCCATCGAAGTTCTGGCGGGCGGCCTCGAGGTCCGTGATGTCTGCGGTGATGGGGTGGGTGGTGGGCAGCTGGTCCTGGACGTAGGCCCACGCCTTGCGGCGGTTGGCGAACGTGGTCCAGGCCGTCTCGAACTCCGTGGCCTCGGCGACCGCGAGGGTGCCCATGTAGTCGGCGAACGACTCCTTGAGCCACAGGTCGTCCCACCAGCGCATGGTCACGAGGTCCCCGAACCACATGTGGGCCATCTCGTGCATGATCGTCGTGGCCCGACCCTCGTACTGGGCGCGCGTCGCGCGCGAGCGGAAGACGTACTGCTCGGTGAACGTGACGAGTCCCGGGTTCTCCATGGCCCCGAGGTTGTATTCGGGCACGAAGGCCTGCTCGTACTTGCCCCACGGATAGGGGTGGCCGAACAGGTCGTGGAAGAAGTCCAGGCCGGCGCGGGTGGTGTCCAGGATCCGCTCCGCGTCCAGGCTGGGGGCCAGGGACGCGCGGCAATAGAGGCCCAGGGGGACCTCGAGCGTGGTGCCGTCCGGCAGGCCCCGGCTCCAGGAACCAGTCTCGTGGTGGTACGGCCCGGCGAGCACGGTCGTGATGTACGTGGACATCGGCTCGGTTTCGCCGAAGACCCAGACCGCCGTGCCGTCCGGCCGCTCCGTGTGCCGCTCGACGGCCCGGTTGGAGGCGACCGTCCAGCCGGCGGGGGCGGCGACGGTGAACGTGAAGCGCGCCTTGAGGTCCGGCTGCTCGAAGTCGGCGAAGACCCGGCGGGCGTCGGCGGGCTCGTACTGCGTGTAGAGGTACGTGCGGCCGTCGGCGGGGTCCACGTACCGGTGCAGCCCCTCGCCGCTGGTGCTGTAGAGGGCCGTCCCCTCGACCTCGACCGTGTTCTCAGCGGCCAGGCCCGGCAGCGCGATGCGCGCGCCCTCGACGCAGGCGGCCGGGTCCAGGTCGCGCCCGTTGAGCCGCACCGCGGACACGCCGCCGTGGATGAAGTCCAGGAACGTGGAGGCGCCCGGTTCCGCACACGCGAACTCGACGCGCGTGCGGGAAGGGAACCCCGCCACGGCGGCGTCCCCGGCGCGGGACAGGTCAAGGTGCACGCGGTAGGAGCGGACCGTCAGCAGCCGGGCTCGGTCTTCGGCCTCGGTGCGGGTCAGGTTCTCGTTGTCGGCTCGTTGCGTCGCAGTCTCCACGGCGCCCATTCAACCACCGACGGCGGTTCCCCCGGGGCCGGGCCGCGTTCACCCCGCGGCGGATCCGTGCCATCGTGGCGGCATGGTGGACGACGGCGACGGGGAGCGGAGGCGCCGGCTCGTGGCCGGCGAGCGGCTGGCCCGCCGGCTGGACCGGCCCATGGGCGTGCTCGGCGTCCTGTTCCTGTTCGTGGTCACGGGCCAGTTGCTGGTGGAAGAGCCGTTCTGGAGCCGCGTGTTGGAGGCGGCCGGCTGGGTGTTCTGGGCCGTGTTCGCGGCGGAGTTCGCGCTGCGCGCCGCAGTCGCCCGCTTCCAGGCCCGGATCTGGCGGCGCAATTGGTGGCAGCTGGTGTTCCTCGCGGTGCCGTTCCTGCGCTTCCTGCGGGCCGTGCGCGTGTTCAGGCTCGCCCGGGTCGCGCGGGTCAGCCGGGTTGGGGGGATCCTCGGGGCCGGCGTGCGCGGGTCGCGCTCGGCCGGGCGGCTGCTGACCGGCCGGCTCGGCTGGTTGGCGGCCACCACCGCCGTCGTCATCCTTGCGGCGAGCCAGGCGCTCTACGCGACCGGCGCCCACCCGGACTACGGCACCGCGCTGTACGAGGCCGCGCTCGCGACCATGACGGGCGGCGGCATCACGCCGCAGGACGCGTTCTCGCGGGTCCTGCAGGTGGCCCTGGCGGCGTATTCCGTGGTGGTCTTCGCGGCCCTGGCCGGCGCCCTGGGCGCGTTCTTCCTGCGGAGCGGGTCCGAGGGCGAACGCGCCCGGGGCGGGCCGGCCGGGGGAGACGGCCGCTAGGGGGCGACCAGCTGCCCCTTGCTCAGGACCGTCAGGCCGGAGGGCGTGACCGTGAAGCCGCGCGCGAGGTCCTCCTCCCGGTCCACGCCGATGCGCGCCCCGGGAGGGACCACCACGTTCTTGTCCAGGATGGCGCGGCGCACCAGCGCGCCCTCGCCGATCCGGACATCCTCCATGAGGACGGAGTCGGTGACTTCCGCCCCCTGGTTCACGGACACGCCGGGGGAGAGGATCGAGGACTCGACGTACGCGCCCGAGACCACCGCGCCCTGCGCCAACATGGAGCCGTGCGCCTCGCCGTTGCGCCCGTCCGCTCCGCGGACCAGCTTCGCCGGCGGCGCCGAGTTCTGGCGGGTGAACAGCGGCCACGAGCGGTTGTAGAGGCTGAACTCGGGGATCGGCGCCAGGAGGTCCTGATGGGCGTCGTAGTACGAGTCCAGCGTGCCCACGTCGCGCCAGTAGCGCGGTGCGGACGGGTCCTCCCCGGGCACGATGTTCGTCGAGAAGTCGTAGACGCCGCACTCCCCGCGCTCCACGAAGTGGGGGACGATGTCCCCGCCCATGTCGTGCTTGGTGTCCCCGCGCGTGTGGTCCTCCTCGAGCGCCGCGATCAGGTCCCGCGTGGTGAAGACGTAGTTGCCCATCGAGGCCAGGAAGCTGTCCGGGTCGTCGGGCAGGCCCGCCGTCGTGTCCGGCTTCTCCACGAACGCGCTGATCCGTCCGGGCGCGGACGGGTCGGTCTCGATGACGCCGAACTGGTTGGCCTGGGACACCGGCTGCCGGACGGCGGCGACCGTCGCCGGCAGGCCGGAGGCCTTGTGCGCCGCGACCATCTCGGAGAAGTCCATCCGGTAGACGTGGTCGGCGCCGACGACGATCACGTAGTCCGGCTGCGCGTCGTGGATCAGGTTCAGCGACTGGTAGATGGCGTTCGCCGAGCCCAGGAACCACTCCTTGCCGAGGCGTTGCTGGGCGGGCACCGATGCGACGTAGCTGCCCAGGTGCGGCGACATGCGCCAGGTCTCCGACACGTGCCGGTCCAGGCTGTGCGACTTGTACTGCGTCAGCACGACCACCCGCCGGTACCCGGAGTTCACGATGTTGGACAGCGCGAAGTCGATCAGCCGGTACGTGCCTCCGAAGGGCACGGCGGGCTTGGCCCGGTCCATCGTCAGCGGCATCAGCCGCTTGCCTTCCCCGCCCGCCAGGACGATGGTCAGGACGTTCGTGTACATGCTGTGCGTTCCCCTTCGTTCCGCGTGCGGGCGTTCCCCGGCCCGCGTTCGTCGCTGTCGGTTGTCACACTAGGTGAGCCGACACGCAGGCACTACGTTGTCACTGTGCGAGTTGACATTGTTACCAAGGAATTCCCCCCCGCCATCTACGGCGGAGCCGGCGTGCACGTGGCCGAGCTCGGCCGCGTCCTGGCCCCGCTCGTGGACCTCCGGATCCGCGCGTTCGGGGACCCCCGGCCCGCCGACTACCACGGGGCCCGCGTGTCCAGCTACTCCATCCCGGGCGGGCTCGAGGGCGCCAACCCGGCCGTGCAGACCCTCGGGACCGACCTTGGCATCGTGGGCGACCTCGCGGGCGCGGACCTGGTCCACTCGCACACCTGGTACGCGAACATGGCCGGCCACCTCGGCTCGCTGCTGCACTCGATCCCGCACGTCGTCAGCGCCCACTCCCTCGAGCCGCTCCGGCCGTGGAAGGCGGAGCAGCTCGGCGGCGGCTACGCGCTGAGCTCCTGGGCGGAGTCGACGGCCTACCACGGGGCCGCCGCCGTCGTCGCCGTCTCAAACGGCATGCGCCGCGACATCGTGCGCGCCTACCCGGCGATCGACCCCGCCAAGGTGCACGTGGTCCACAACGGCATCGACACCGCCCGCTGGCAGCCGGCCCCCGACGTGTCGCCCCTCCGGGAACTGGGCATCGACCCCGACCTGCGCACCGTCGCGTTCGTCGGGCGCATCACCCGCCAGAAGGGCGTCCCGTTCCTGCTGCGCGCCGCGTCCCACCTCCCGGAGGACGTCCAGCTGGTCCTCTGCGCGGGGGCCGCCGACACCCCCGAGCTCGCCGCCGAGGTGAACGCGCTGATCGAGGACCTGCGCGCGACGCGGCAGAACGTCGTCGTGATCGAACGCATGCTCCCGCGCGAGACGCTGATCCAGGTCCTGACCCAGGCGACCGTGTTCGCGTGCCCGTCCGTCTACGAGCCGCTGGGCATCGTCAACCTCGAGGCCATGGCGTGCGGCACGGCCGTGGTCGCCAGCGCGACCGGAGGCATCCCCGAAGTCGTGGCCGACGGCGAGACGGGCTATCTGGTCCCGCTCGAGCAGTCCGACGACGGCACCGGCACCCCGCTGGACCCCGAGGGCTTCGTGGCCGACTTCGCCGCGGCCCTGGTCCGGGCCCTGGAGGACCCCGCACGGGCCCGGGAGATGGGCGAGGCCGGGCGCCGCCGCGCGGCCGCGCACTTCAGCTGGGAATCCATCGCCGAGAAGACGGTCGGGGTCTACCGGGCCGCGCTGAACGGGGCCTGACCCGCGGGCGCCGTGCCGCCGGGGGGAACCAGCGCCGCCGGCCGGCCGGCGCGGCGCCCGCCGGCCGGCGCGCGGTCGGCGGCCGGCCCCGCCGGGGCGCCGGCCGCACCGTCCGGGGCTGGCCTCAGGCCTCCGCCTACCGCGCCGGTGTCGCGGTGGGGCGCAGCCGTTGCGTGCGCTCGCGCTTGGCGGCCTTCTCCGCGGCCTTGCGCCGGGCCACGAGGACCTTCTCGTCCAGCGGCGCGTCGGCCGCGGCACGCCGCCGGCGCTGGTGCTCCATGGCCTCTGCCTGGCGCTCGGCCTCGATGCCGGTGGCGATCTCCGCCCGCAGGTGCTCGGGGCCGTAGCCGAACGCGTCGACGAGATCCTGGGCGTGCGGGCGCAGCCGGGCCAGGAGCCGGTTGATGTACGGGCCGAGGGTCCGGGCGCGCTGGCCGGAGAGGTGCCCGTGCATGAGGTACCAGCCGAGGTTGTCCTCGATGAGGCACAGCCCGTAGAGGTCGCGCAACCACGTCAGGACGCAGCGGGTGCCCTCGTCCTGGACGCGCTCGACTCCGCGGGTGAACGCCTCCCACAGCAGGAGTTCGGCGTGGGCCCGGGCGGCGGCAATGGCGTCGTCCTGGCGCTCGTTGAACGCCGCAGCGGAACCGCCCGGTCCGGACGCGGTGCGCAGCCCGTCGACGATCTCGGCGACCATGGTCCGGACCCGGTCCGCCAGCAGGTCGCGTTGCGTCTGCGGGTCCTTCAGGAAGTTCGCGCTGCGGCGCTCGCTGCCCGTGTCCGCCCAGGTCTGCGCCAGCTGGCGCAGGCCGGAGCGGTTGATGGCCACCCGCTCGGCGTGCCGGACCACGTACCGGGCGAGGGCCCCGGCGTCCAAGTGGCGGAACTCCTGCGCGTAGTCGGCGAGCAGGCGCTTGGCGACCAGCTGCAGCAGGATGTTGTTGTCGCCCTCGAACGTCGCGTAGATGTCCAGGTCCGCCCGGAGCGACGTGAACCGGTTCTTGGCCATGAAGCCGGCGCCCCCGCAGGCCTCGCGGCATTCCTGCAGGATGTCCAGCGCGTGCCAGGTGGACAGCGGCTTCAGGGCGGCGGCCAGGGTCTCGAGGTCCTGTCGGTCGGCGTCGGTGTCCGTCCGGCCGGAGAAGACGTCGTCGAACTTCTCCAGCAGCTCCTCGTGGGCGAAGGACATCGCGTAGGTGGTCGCCACGCGGGTCAGGAGCCGGCGCTGGTGCCGCTGGTAGTCCAGCAGGACCTCCTCGCGCACGGGCGAGGAGGCGTTGAACTGGCGGCGCTCGTTGGCGTACGTGACGGCGATCTGCAGCGCGACCTTGCTCGCTGCGGCGGCCGCCCCGTCCAGCGACACCCGGCCCTGCACGAGGGTGCCGAGCATGGTGAAGAAGCGCCGGCCCGGACTGGCGATGGACGAGGAGTAGGTCCCGTCGGCGGCGACGTCCCCGTAGCGGTTGAGCAAGTTCGTGCGCGGGATGCGGACCCGGTCGAAATGCAGCCGGCCGTTGTCGATGCCGTTGAGTCCGCCCTTGAGGCCGTCGTCCTCCCCGCCGACGCCGGGAAGGAAGCGGCCGGCGTCGTCCCGGAGGGGAACGTAGAAGGCGTGCACGCCGTGGTTGACGCCGCGGGTCACCAGCTGCGCGAAGACCACGGCCGCGCGCCCGTGCAGGGCCGCATTGCCCAGGAACTCCTTCCAGGCCGCCCGGAACGGGGTGTGGACGACGAACTCCTGCGTCGCCTCGTCGTACGTCGCGGTCGTGGCGATCGACGCGACGTCTGAGCCGTGGCCGATCTCCGTCATGGCGAACGCGCCCGGGACTTCGAGCGACATGATCCCGGGCAGCCAGCGCTCGTGGTGCTCCTCGGTGCCGAGGTGCAGGACGGCGGACCCGAAGAGCCCCCACTGCACGCCGGCCTTGATTTGCAGCGACGGATCGGCGGTGACCAGCTCCTCGAACCCGGCGACGTTGCCGCCGTGGTCGTCGCCGCCGCCGAACCGCTCCGGGAAGGCCCGGTGGACGCCGCCCGCCTCGACGAGCCGGTGGAGCTGGCCCAGGACGCGTTCGCGGTGTTCGTCCATGCCCAGCCCCTCGATGCGGTGCAGGTCGTCGCGTGCGCCGAGTGCGCGGGCCTGGCGCCTGACGTCGGCCCAGCGCCCGAGCAGAAGTTCGCCCAGGGCGGCGGCGTCGACGGTGGGGTTCGGGGTGGTGGCGGTGGGGGTTTCTTCGGTCACTGGCGGGCCTTTCCCTGGTCGGAGGGGCCGGGCGCGATGCCGCGCACCAGCCATGCGGTGAGTTCGTGGGCGAGTTCGGTCTCGGTGGGGTGGCCGGGGGCCTCCGGCTGGCGGAGCCAGGCCTCGCCGGCCGCCCGGACCATGCCGATCGCCGCCGAGGGCCAGAGCGCGGTCGCCCCGCTCGGGGCGGCAGCGCCCGAGGCGGCCCGGTACGCCGCCATGCGCTCGCCCATCATGGCGGCGAGCTCCGCGAAGAAGGCGTCGATGTGGTCCTCCGCGCCGCCGTGGCTACCGCCGGGCGCGGTGACGAAGAAGTACACGTTGGGCGACGTCTGGGCCAGGTCGAGGTACGTGCCGACCATGGCCCGCAGCGCCTCGCGCTCCGTCGCCGCATCGCGCGCCGCCGCGAGCACCCGGGTCCGCATCCGCGCGACGACGATCTCGCCGACCGCGCGGCGCAGGCCGTCCTTGTCCCCGAAGTACCGGTAGAAGACGGACTTGCTGGTGCCCGCCGCCGCCGCGACGTCCTCCATGGAGGCGCCCGGTCCGAGCTGGTGGATCGCCTGCCGTGCGGTCCGCACGAGTTCCGCGCGGCGCTCGGCGCGGTGGCGCTCCCACCGGGAGGAGCGGCCGTCCGTCGCCGCAGCCGGCGCGGCGTTGGTGTTGCTGTTCACGGTACCCAGCGTATCAGGTACGCTAGGTATCGGTAATTCACGTCACAGTCCGAGCAGGAGGACGCATGCCCACGCAGACCCGCCCCGCCGTCGTCATCGGCGGCAACCGCATCCCGTTCGCACGCGCCCACGGCGCGTACGCCGAGGCCTCCAACCAGGACATGCTCACCGCCGCGCTCGACGGGCTGGTCGCCCGCTTCGGGCTCCAGGACCGCCGCCTCGGCGCGGTCGCCGGCGGCGCCGTGCTGAAGCATTCCCGCAACTTCAACCTGGTCCGCGAGTCGGTCCTGGGCACCGCCCTGGACCCGGCGACGCCGGCCTACGACGTGCAGATGGCCTGCGCCACCGGCATGGAGGCCATCGGGTCCCTCGCCAACAAGATCCGGCTGGGGCAGCTCGACTCGGGCATCGCCTGCGGCGTGGACTCCATCTCCGACGCGCCCATGGCGGTCGGGGAGGGGCTGCGCCGCGCGCTCCTTGAGCTCTCGCGCGCCAAGACCCTGCAACAGCGGGTCGCGGCCGTGGCGAAGATCCGGCCCAAGGACCTCGTCCCCGTCGCTCCCGGCACGCCCGAACCGCGGACGGGGCTGTCGATGGGGGAGCACCAGGCGCTGACGACCGCGGCGTGGGGCATTACCCGCGAGGCCCAGGACGAGCTCGCCGCGGCCAGCCACCGCAACCTCGCAGCGGCCTACGACCGGAACTTCTTCGACGACCTCGTCACCGGGTACCGGGGCCTGGGCCGCGACAACAACCTCCGCGCCGACTCCACACCGGAGAAGCTCTCCGGCCTCAAGCCGGTGTTCGGCAAGGACCTGGGCGCGGCCGCCACGATGACGGCGGGCAACTCGACGCCGCTCACCGATGGCGCCTCCTCGGTCCTGCTCGGCTCTGAGGAGTACGCGGCGGAGCACGGCCTGCCGGTCCTGGCGGAATTCGTCGACTTCGAGGCCGCCGCCGTCGACTTCGTGCACGGCCGGGAGGGCCTGCTGATGGCGCCCGCCTACGCCGTGCCCCGCCTTCTGGCGCGGCAGGGCCTGACGCTGCAGGACTTCGACTTCTACGAGATCCACGAGGCATTTGCCGGGACCGTGCTCTCGAGCCTGGCCGCGTGGGAGGACGCCGACTTCTGCCGCAACAAGCTCGGCCTCAACGCGCCCCTCGGGGCGATCGACCGCGCCCGGCTCAACGTCAACGGCTCCTCGCTCGCGTGCGGCCACCCGTTCGCCGCGACCGGCGGCCGCATCGTCGCCACGGCCGCCAAGCTGCTGCACGAGAACGGCGGCGGGCGCGCACTCGTCTCGGTCTGCGCGGCCGGGGGCCAGGGCGTTGCGGCGATCCTGGAGGCGCGGTAGCCGTGGCCGACACCTACCTGAAGCTCGTCAACACGGGCGCGACCGCCCAGCTGGCCAAGGCGCTCGGACTTCCCCGGCCCGCCGCGCTGCGGCGGTACACCCCCGGCGGTCCGCTGGTGCCCGGGCCGGTCCTGCTCCTCGGTGCCGGGGAGGCGGCCCACCACCTGTCCGAGACGCTGCTCGGCTGGGGTCTGGACGTCCGCCGCACCAGTCCGGACGGTGAGCGGCTCGGGGCCATCGTCGTCGCGCTCGACTCCGTGGCCGCCCCCGCCGACCTCTCCGGCCCGGCCCTGGAGACCGGGTGCGCGCTGCGCCAGCTGGCACCCGGAGGCCGGGTCGTCACCGTGTCCCGGCCCGCCTCCGGGGCCCCGGATCCCGAGACCGCAGCCGCGCGCCAGGGGGTCGAGGGCCTGCTGCGTTCCCTCGCCCGCGAGCTGCGCGGCGGGGCCACGGGCAACGGAATCGTGCTGGCTGACGGGACCGGGGCCGACGCCCCCTCGGCCGCGGGGGCCCTGCGCTTCCTGCTCTCGGGCCGCAGCGCCTACGTCGACGGACAGTTCCTGGCCGTCGACTCCGACGGCGGCGGGATCCCCTCCGACTGGGACCGTCCCCTGGAGGGCCAGACGGCCGTGGTCACCGGCGCGGCACGGGGGATCGGCGCAGCCATCGCCCGCACGCTCTCCCGGGACGGCGCCCGCGTGGTCGCCGTGGACATGCCGGCCGCCGGGGACGCGCTCTCCGCCGTGGCGAACTCCGTCCGCGGCACCGCGCTGCAGCTGGACGTGACCCGCCCGGACGCCGGGGAGGCGATCGCAGCCCACGCGGCGGAGCGCCACGGCTCGCTCGACATCGTCGTGCACAACGCCGGGATCACCCGCGACAAGCTCCTGGCGAACATGGACGCGGCGCGGTGGGATTCCGTCATGGCCGTGAACCTGGAGTCGCAGCTGCGCATGAACCGCGCGTTCCTATCCGCGGAAGGCGGCGCGCCGCGCATCGTGTGCCTCGCCTCGACCAGCGGCATCGCCGGCAACCGCGGCCAGACCAACTACGCCGCGTCGAAGGCCGGGGTCATCGGCATGGTCGCCGCGAGCGCCGAGCCCGCCGCGGCCGCCGGGGGCGCCATCAACGCCGTGGCCCCCGGGTTCATCGAGACGGACATGACGGCGCGGATCCCCGCGCCCACGCGCGCCGTCGCCCGGTTGCTGCTGCCGTCGCTCATGCAGGGTGGCCTGCCCGTGGACGTGGCCGAGGCGGTGGCGTTCCTCGCCTCCCCGGCGGCGGGCGGCATCAACGGGCGGACCCTGCGGGTCTGCGGACAGTCGCTGGTGGGCGCATGAGCCGCCGCACGGTCGACCTTCCCGCGGTCCCGGGGCTCGCCGGAATCTACGCGCGCGCCGCAGGCCGGCACGCCGCCTCGCTGGCCCTCAGGGGCCAGCCGGCCCACCTGGAGTTGCCGGAGGTTGCCCACCGGGTCACCGGAGTCGCCGTGGACCCGTACCGGTTGGCGGGCTACCAGCGGCTCATGGGCGACGCGCTGCGCGACACGCTCCCGAGCGTCTTCGTCCACGGCATGGCCTTCCCGGTCGCGGTCTCGGTGATGGCCGCCCCGGGGTTCCCGCTGCCCCTGCTGGGCATGCTGCACCTGGCCAACGCCGTCGAACACCGCCGTCCCATCGGTGTGGGGGAGCGACTGGAGCTCACGGCGTGGGCCGAGAAACTGGCCCCGCACCACGCCGGCACGCGGGTCGACGTCGTCTCCGAGGCGGCCGTCGCCGGGGAGACCGTCTGGCGGGGCGTGTCGACGTACCTGGCCCGGGACGTCTGGGACGGGCCGCGGCCCGACCGCCCGGAACGGGAGCCGGAGGCCGTCCCCGCGGCCCGGACCGCGCGCTGGCGGCTGCCGGCGGACACGGGCCGCGAATACGCCGCCGTGCTCGGGGACTACAACCCCATCCACCTGGGCGCGCTCCCGGCGAAGGTCCTGGGGCTGAAACGGGCCATCGCGCACGGGATGTACCTTGCGGGCCGGGCGCTGGCCGCCACGGCCCCTCGGGAGGGCGGGTACGACTGGTCGATCGGCTTCAAGGCCCCGGTGACGCTGCCGGCGCGGGTCGACTTCGCCGTCGAACCCGCGGACGGGGCCACCCGGTTCACCGGGTGGAACGCCGCCCGTGGCCGGGTGCACTTTGCCGGGAGCGTGGAGCAGCGGGGCGGGGACCGGCCCTAGCCGAGGGCGCGGTCGTAGCTGGCGGCGGCCCGCTCCGCGGTGCGCTGCCAGCTGAAGCCGCGGGCGTGCTCGGCCGCCGCCGCGCCCCAGGCCGCCTGGAGGTCCGGGGTGGCGGCGAGGGCGGCGATGGCGTCCGCCCACAGCGCCGGGTCCGTGCCGGAGACGAGCCTGCCGGTGCGGCCGTCCGCGACGGCGTGGCGCAACCCGCCGACGTTGTGGGCGAGCACGGGGGTCCCGCACGCCTGGGCCTCGAGGGCGACCAGGCCGAACGACTCGCTGTAGGAGGGGACGGCCACGGCGTCGGCGCCCCGGAACCAGGCCGCGAGTTCCCGGGCCGGCACGGGCGGAAGCACATGGACCGCGTCGCCCACGCCGTGTTCGCGGGCCAGCCCCGCCAGGTCGAGGGTGGCCGCACCGCTGCGGGAACCGAGCACGGCCAGCTCGACGGGCGGGCCGCCGCGGTCCCGAAGCACGCCCAGGGCCCGGACCAGGATCTGTGGACCCTTCAGGCGCTGGATCCGCCCCGCAAACAGCAGGCGCAGCGGGCGTCCGTTCGCGGCGCCGCGGGCGGGCCGGCCCTCCAGCCAGCGGGCGGCGCCGGCGGGGCGGAACACGCGCAGGTCCGCCCCCGGCGGGACGACGTCGATGCGGTCCGCGGGCGCGCCGTAGAGCCCGACGAGTTCCGCCGCCTCCGTGCGCGTGTTCGCCGTCAGCCGGGTCGCGGACGCGGCGAGCATCGTCTCCGCCTCGAGCCGGTTGCCGGGCTCCTGGGCCGCGGCGTCGTCGCGGGACTTCACCCGGCCCATGGTGTGCATGGTGTGCACGAGCGGCACGGACCAGCGCCGGGCCAGCTCCAGGCCGGCGAGGCCGGACATCCAGTAGTGGCTATGGATCAGGTCGAAGCGGCCGGCGCAGCAGGCGTCGATGGCGGAGGCGGCCTCCGGCAGGTGCTCGGGCAGGCGCTCCTTGGGAAGGACCCCCCGCGGGCCGGCGTCGATGTGGTGGACGACGACGCCGTCGTCCAGCACCACGGTGCCGTCGGTGTCCACGGCCCGAGTGAAGATGTCGACGGCGTGGCCGCCGGTCCGCAGCGCGGCCGCCAGTTCGCGCACGTACACGTTCATGCCGCCGGCGTCGCCGGACCCGGGCTGGGCCAGGGGCGAGGTGTGCAGCGAGAGCATCGCCACGCGTAGCGGGCGCGGCTCGGGGCCGGGGCCGTCCGCCTGCGCCGCGGCGGGCGGCAGGGGGTCATCAGGTGCTGGCATCGCTTCCTCGGGTGCCCAGGGGGCCGGTTCGAACAGTTGAACCTTAGTCCCGCCGGGTGAGGAACGGCCACCCGGGGACGCCCCGTGGGGCTTCCTCGGGTGCGGTCCTAGACGCCGAGGGGCGTGTCGTCGACCGCGGAGGCAACGCCGTCGCCGTCCGCATCGGGGTCGGCCGCGTTCAGCGTTCCGTCCCCGTCGACGTCGTCGTCC
This sequence comes from Arthrobacter paludis, assembly GCF_056782315.1. Classification (NCBI taxonomy): domain Bacteria; kingdom Bacillati; phylum Actinomycetota; class Actinomycetes; order Micrococcales; family Micrococcaceae; genus Arthrobacter; species Arthrobacter paludis. The sequence continues at coordinate 121,251 of NZ_JBXAEW010000010.1, read as the reverse complement.
GCGGCGTTGTCCGTGCCGTCGCCGTCCACGTCCGGGTCGATCTCGTTGAGAATCCCGTCGGCGTCGACGTCAAGGGCGGCCACGGTGGATGCCGCCTCCGCGGCCGTCGCCTCCGCGGCCTGCGCCTCGGTGGTCGGCGCCGCGGAGGTGTTGTCCGCCGAGGCCTGGGCCTCGCCGGTCGGTTCGCCGGTGCCGGCCGACGCCCCGGAGGCGGGCGGCGGTGCGACCGACGACTCCGCGGGGGCGGGAGTGGTTTTCGTGGGCTCGGCCGTCGGATCGACCGTTGGCGCTTCCGTCTGCGTCGGGGTCGGATCGGGTGTCGGTTTGGGCGTCGGGGTGGGATCGGGCGTTGGCTTGGGAGGCGGCGTCCCCGTCTCCGTCCCCGTCTGCGTCGGGGTCGGATCGGACGTCGGCTTGGGCGTCGGGGTCGGATCGGGCGCTGGCTTGGGAGTCTGCGTCTCCGTCTGCGTCGGTGTGGGATCCGGCGTGGGCGTTGACGTCGGTGTGGGATCGGGCGTGGGTGTGGGTGTGGGCGTTGCCTTGGGCGTCGGCGACGGCGACGGGGTCGTGGACGGCGACGGGGTGGCAGCGGGCGACGGGGTCGTGGTCGGCGAGGGCGACGGGCTCGGCTTCGGGGCCGGCGAAGGCTCCGGCTCGGGCGAGGAGTCCGCGGACCGTTCGGCGGTCCCGGCGTACGACCGGGACGTGGGGGTGGGGGTCGCCGAGGCGGCCGCGACCAGCTGGCGCTCCGCGCGCTCCGTGCCCCCGTCGCTGCGTTCGGGGCGCTCGGACTCCGGCGGGTCCACGCGCCCGGGATCCCCGCCCGAACCGCCGCCGTAGCCGCCGCCCATGCCGATGGCGTAGTCCACGCCCCCGCCTTGGCCGGGCACGCGCGGCAGGTAGCGGGCCGGGTCCACCCACTGGCCGTTCAGATGCACCTCGAAGTGCACGTGGCAGCCGGTGGAGTTGCCGGTCGTGCCCGCCAGGGCGATGACCTGGCCCTGCGCGACGCGGGTGCCCACGTCCAGGAGCAGCACGGAGTTGTGGCTGTAGGCCGTGCGCACGCCGTTGCCGTGGTCGATCGTCACGCGGTAGCCGGAATGGCCCGCCCAGGCGGACTGCACGACCGTGCCGGCGGCGGACGCATGCACGGGGGAGCCGCACGGGATGGCGTAGTCCTGGCCGATGTGGTGCTGCCGGCCCGGACCCGTGGGATTGTCCCGCCAGCCGAACAGGCTCGTCAGGCGCGTCGGCGGGACGGGATGGATCAGGCGCAGGCCCAGGGGCAGCGCCTCCGGCGCCGGTGCGCTCGAAAGGCCCAGCCGGTTCGGGTCGACGGCGTCGGCGCCCCCGGCGCCCGGGTTGTTCAGGGCGACCCGCTTCCAGGCCGACCCCGCGGCGCCGTCGTCCTGGTGCAGGGCGGGCAGGGCGACGCCCGGAAGCAGCGGGGCCCCGGGACCCGGCGACACCACGGCGGGCGCCAACACGCCGGCACCTCCGGATCCGCCAGCGACCGCGGGGCGGTCCGGCTGGGCGGTCTGCAGGGTGGTCGTCGCCGAAACGGGCGCGGCGGCAATCAGCAATGCGACGGCCGAGGCCGAAGCCATCCACCGGAAGGCATGGGATGTTGTGGTGCCCGCCTGGCTCGGCGGATGGTCGATGCGGCGCATTGTTCCCCCTGGTGTCACTGCGCTGTCCCCCCAAGTGACGCGGAACACGTTCCGGTCATCCGTTCATTACGGTACCGGTGGCGTGTCGGCCGGGCTAGGCCGTTTCTTGGGAAAAGGTTTGGCCCGCAGCCTGGGGTGCCGGCGTTCGGTCCGGGGTCGCCGTCTGATCCGACGGCGGTGCGCCGCCGACAGCGTCGGGGCAAGCAAAAGGCCCCCGACCGGATCTCTCCGGTCGGGGGCCGTCTGTGCGCGAGGGGGGACTTGAAAACTACTTGGCGGCGGTTAGACCCTCCGACCCGTTAGCGACCAGTGCGGAACGGTGCGGAGTGCGACGGAGCGCCGAGCGCTGGCGGCAGGATTCGAGTTGATCCCATCAACGCCCACCCACGGGCGGCGGGGGAGGGACGACGGCCTCGTAGACGCGGCCGTCGTGGACGATCCTCAGCACGTCGTCGCGCATCGTGATCTGGCAGTCGTCGGGGTCGATTTGTTCCATGCTGACAGGTTGGGCTACGACGACGGCGACACGCCAGACCCCGCCCGCATTGAGAACGGTGCGCGCCGGCGAATCCGCGAATCTGGAGCGGGGGTATTTTCCCGCTGAAACGCGCCCGGGCCTGGATTTCCAATTGGAAAGGCGAAACGATTAGACTATCCACAGCGCCTGTGGATAACACTGTTGACAACGCGTGGTACTCAAACTGTAGGGGGATCGAAATGGCGACCGTGCACGACGTAGCGGCTTATATCTTGTCCAAGTTTGAGACCCCAATCAGCACAATGAAGCTCCAGAAGCTCTGCTACTACTCACAGGGGTGGTCGCTGGCTTGGGACGAGCGCCCGCTTTTTCCAGAGCAGATTCAGGCATGGGCCAACGGTCCGGTCGTGTACGACCTCTTCGATCAGCACCGGGGCCGCTTCGTCATTGATGCCCTCCCTGACGGCGTCGGTGACCCCCAGGCGCTGACCGAAGCTGAGAAGGAAACCGTAGATGCGGTTGTTGATCACTACGGCATGCTCACCGGCCAACAACTCTCGGACATGACGCACAGCGAGCGACCATGGCTCGAAGCGCGGGAGGGCCTGAATGTGGGCGCACGTTCGACGACCCCGATTACCCAAGACGTGATGCAGGAGTACTTCTCGGCCTTGGCCGCGTCCGCTTAGGCATGGGCGGGGGAAAGAAGGGTCGGTTCCCGGAACGGGCAGTCCCGAAGAAGCGCCCGAAAGTTGTTCCCGAAGAGCCTTCCTTCGAGGCGGCAACGAGGTACGAGTCTTCGCCGTTTCGTTTCAGCGCAAACCACATTGACCTGGACGCCGGACCTGCGCTCGACTGCGAATGGCAGTGGGGACCGCACTCCGGAATCTGGAAGGAAGTCCTCAACTTCCTTGCGGACATGAGTGGTAAGACGTGGCGGCAGATCGAGGCTGAGCGGACATCTTCACGGACCCGCCAGCATAAGAAGCATCATCAGATGGACGTCAGCGTTCTCCCGAAAGTGGCTCAGGATCGCCTTCGGAAGCATTTGGGGGAGGACGCTCCCGATACCCTATTTCGCTTCCGTCTGTCCGGTGCCAAACGTCTATGGGGTGTCCGCGAGGGCGCCTACTTCCATGTCATCTGGTACGACGAGCATCACCGGGTTTACCCGACGGACCCCAACTAAACATTGAGCGGCCGTCCACCAAGACCCATCCCAGCTGCATCGCTTCGAAATTGGGGGGCGCCCCACCGGTTCGGGGGAACGTGGGGCGCCGTCGGCCGTGCGAGTTGGGGGTCGCTCGGGCGGCGAGGTTGGGGGATGCCGCCGACGGCCGACGCCACCAAGGGTGGCAGCAGGCAGACTAACAGACCCTAGGCCGAAGAACCGATTCGCGCACGAAAACACCCCCACCTTCGCGTTTGAAGGTGGGGGCGTTTCGCTGTCTTCTGCCGATGGCGGAGGTGCGATGAGACCGCCCCACCCTGGACCGAGGTGAGACAGCCCTCGCCGCATCCCCCCGGTGCGGACTCTGAGACTATGCCTACACATGGAACCGCGCAATAGCGGATTGAAACGAGAGGAAAGCGCCCCCACCCTCCTGAAGGAGAGTGGGGGCGCTACCTGTTCCCCGGGTGGACCCAGCCTATGGCCGGACCAATCCAGGGTGTATCCCCACCTTGTGGGGACCGATACAAGGTGGGGAGGTTGTGCCAGCCGCCCGGGGAGCTGCAGGCTCCGGGCGGCCGGCGGTGCCGCGGTCGTGACGCACCCACGGCGATGCGGACCCCGGGGAAGGGTCAGCCTGTGGGGACGGTGTAGCCGTCGTCGCCGGGACGCTTCATAGCGGCGTCCTTGCGACGCTGTAGCTCCTGCTGGGACTCGTACAGCTCGGAGGCCTCCTGTTCGTGCAGGACCACGGATCCTGGGATGGCCGGAGCCTTCACCGGGGTCACGGCCGGCCGGACCATGAACACGATCACCAGGGCGGCGACGGCGTCGACGGCGAGGACGACAGCGTTCTCCGCCTCCGGAGCGAGGGGGAGGACCCCGGTGACGACCAGGGCGTGCAGGACGGCCGCCACCGCCGCCGTGACGAGCGTGCGGATGGCCACCGGCTCCCGGGTGGCCACGGTTGCCTCGTGTTTGCCCACGGCTACGCCACCTCCGGGGGCAGGGTGCGGTCGGCCTCCTCGGCGGCCGCGAGCTCGCCCACCGCGGCGTCGGCCTCCTTCTCCGCCGCGGCGTACAGGGCCGCGACCTGCTCGGCCGTCTTCCCCTGCTCGGCGATCAGCAGCCGGACGAGGGCCTTGACGATCTGGTTGTCCCGCTGGTTCCGCTGCGTGCGCAGATCCATGTTCTGGAGTAGCTGGGACAGCCGGATGTTCATCTGCTCGCCCGTGACGTGGGACTTCCACCAGGCGGCGGTGTTCTTCAAGTCGATGACCACGCCCGCGTTAATGCGGTCGTTGATCATCTGCTGGACGTCGGCCTTGGTCGGAAGGTTCTTGAACTGCTCCAGGATCTTGCTGATGTCTGCCACGGTGAGCTCCTCCGGATCCGTGATGGCGTCTGCTGCGGGGATGATGGTGGCGCCGAACTTCTCGCGCCGGGCGGCCTCGGGGCCGATGCTGATCAGGCGGGCGGTCTCGGCGCGCAGCCACTCGATCTCGCCGCCGATGTCGATCTTGCGGCCGCGGGGGACCGCGTACTCGTCGTGGCCGGCCACCCACTTCTGGCCGAGGGTGTGGTGGGCGGCGTTGATCCGCGGCCACGCGTACCGCTGCCAGGCGGTCAGCTCGCCGGGCCGTCCGGACCACTCGACCTCGGTGCCGGTGACGTCGGTGTTGCCGTCGGCGCCCCGGTAGTCGCCGCGGCCGGCGTGGTTCGCCCGCCCGCTTGAGACGACGTAAACGTTCTGCGTTGCCGGGGTGAGGCCGCGGGGCAGGAAGTCCTGGCAGAGCGGTGGCGGCAGGCCTGGGCGGCCCAGCACGCAGACCGCGAGCGAGGGCATGTCGCCGGACTGCGGTCCGGCCGTCCAGTGGGCGAGATGCCCGTACGCGTAGATGTGGTCCGATCCGCTGGTCTCCCACCCGTCGACGACTTTGACCGGCAGGCCCCAGAGCTGGAGCGCCCAGGGCAGATTCAGCAGGCGCGCCATCAGCGGTCCTCCCTCAGCTCGTCGTCGGTCGGATCGCGCAGCAGGGCCGCGCATTCGTCGTCGGCTGCAGCGTGGTCGATCATGAACCCGTCCCGGGCCCGGTCCCAGCCGAGGTCGTTCGGGGTCTCGTCGGGGGTCTGGCTCATGGCGTGGTGCCTCCTGCTAGGGGGTCTGCCGGCGCGTTACCGGGGATGGTGTCGAGGCGGCACGGGCCGTCGCTGGTCTCCGTCGTGCCGTCCGTGTAGGTGACCTCCCAATGGGACGTGTCGCCCGTGCCGACGCACTGGATGGAGACGATGCCGCGGCCGTCGGCGCCGTCGGTCCCTGCCGGCCCCGCCGGGCCGGCGGGACCCGCTGGGCCTGGGGGGCCTGGGGGACCGGCTGCGCCGTCGCTGCCATCGGCTCCCGGGGGGCCTTCGGGCCCGGCAGGACCGCTCGGTCCGACTGGACCGCGCTCGCCCTGCGGGCCGGCGTCTCCCGGTTCTCCCTGCGGACCGGTCTCGCCAGGCTCTCCGGGTTCCCCGTCTGCGCCTGCCGGGCCGGGCTCGCCCTCGGGCCCCGCCGGACCGTCCGGGCCTGCCGGTCCTTGGTCTCCCTCTGGTCCCTCCGGGCCGGGAGGCCCGGGCGGACCCTGGACGCCGCGGGGCCCGGTTTCGCCCTGCGGACCTGGCGGTCCAGGCGGCCCGGGGATCGGGTCCGCGGGCGCCGCGATGACGCGGTTGGCCTTCACGCAGAGGTCCCGGTCCTCGACCATGACCTTCCCGCCGTCCTTCTCGCAGATCGCCTGGACCTGCTGGGCGAGCGCGTTGGCGTTGGACGCGGCGACGTCCGCCCGGCGGCCCTGGAAGACCCCGAACGCGTACACACCGACGAGGGCGGCCAGGAGGACCGCGGCGAAAACGATGCCGAGTACCCGGCGCTTCCGCTCGAGCTGCATCTCACGCTGCGTCATTCGGAATGCGCCTCCTGCTCGTCGAATGGGTCAACCCCGGATCCCGGGTACTTCGCCGCGTAGTAGGCCTCGCGGTACTTGTCCCGCTCGGCCGCCATGTCCACGAGCTCGGTCTTGAGCTCCCGAATCCTCTCGTTCTGGCGGCCGATGACGCCTTCCTTCTCCTCGCGCAGGTCCTTGCTGGCGCGGAGCCACCAGAACCCGAGACCACCGATGAGCAGCAAGCCGATTCCGGCGATGCCGAGCTGCGGCAGAAGGGACGTGATCGCTCCGGCAGTTGCAGGCTCCACACTCCGGCTCCTCCAATTCGTGCGGGCCGGCCCCGGGGAACGGCGGGAGCGGCGGTACGGGTGTGGGTACGCGGAAGGCCCCGGTCGGCGAGGGCAGTCGGGCCTTCCGGGGGTCGGGTGCCAGCCGCGGGAATCACCGCGGCTGTGATGGCTGTCGGGCTGCTCTACCCGGCGGGCGGGACCGTTGTCGGGTCGATGAGGCGGGCCGCGACGGCGGGCCAGCGGTCGCCGATGACGAACGAGAGGTCCTGGTCGAGCACCAGGGACGAATCCGTGGACGAGTCCTGCTCCCTATACGCGATCGCGGACTGGATGGTCGGGTTCAGGACCGCCTCGGTGACGAACTCCTGGATCGCCTGCGTCGGGTTCGAGCGGACCTGGTCGCACAGGGCACGCTCGGGGGAACCCGGCGGGTGGTTGGCGGCGTTCTGGGTGACGTAGACGAGCTGCGCACCGGCGACCCTGTCCTGGAGGTCCTGGTCGTCGAATGCGTGGCGGACCTTGATGAGTCCGGTGTCCATGCGCTTGCCCCTTCCTGTTAGGCGGTGGTCATGTACGTGCATCGGATCTTCGGCCTCAGGCTCCCGGTGCCGCGGGCGTACCCGTAGAACTCGGAGGACGTGGACCCTGTGGAGAGGGTGAAGCCCTGGAAGCTGCCGGCCAGGAACGCGGAGATGGAGGCGCTGTCGGTGATCTCCACCCACTTGCCCTGCCCGCGCTTCCACCCGACGGACTTCATGAACGTCCCGCCCGGGTAGGAGCCGACGGCCGTGGACCCGTGCCGGTAGAGGTTCGCCGTGCCGCCGGCGCCCGCGTACCAGTGCTCGAAGTACAGGTAGACCTCGAGCTTTACGATCTCGGTGGCCGCCCCCATCGCGGTGGGGATGGATTGGCCGCGGGACCCTGCCCCGAATACGCAGTGGCTGGTCTTGATGCCGCCCGCGGCGTCGTAGGGGGTGTACCCCTGGTACATCCAGGTGCCGCCTCCGTAGGCGGCCCCGTTGCGCCACGAGTTGCAGCCGGTCGCCGACCAGGTCTGGGTGACCTTCATCGGCGCCGCCGTCGGGGTCTCCTCGGTCGAACCGGCCGAAGTGGACCCGACGTAGCCGCCGTACCCGGAGACCCCGATGAGGGGCCGGCGCACGACCTCGACCTCGAGAGGGGTGTCTCCCCAGACATCCAGGGCGACCGGGTCCACGCCCCCGTAGGCGGAGTAGTAGAGCAGGGCGGAGACGGTGCGCTGGGTCTGGTTCGGGAGGGACCACTGGAGGTCCACGGACGGCAGCTCGTTCACCGCGGAGGGACGGGCCCCGGAGATTGCCTCCTGCCGGATGGTGGCGCTGGTCGTGGCCAGGGTCCCGTCGGTGGTGGCGGCGATCCTCCAGCGGGCGCGAGTGTTCACGCCCCCGCTGGTGGCTTTGCAGCCCGTGAACTTCACGACGTACTCCCAGCCGGGCTCGACCTCGTACTCGAGCCGGTAGACCGGCTGGTTGTGCGAAGAGGACGTCGAGGCCCGGACGCCCGTGGAGGAGTCCCGGCGGCCGCGGGCCACGAGCTCCCACTGCCGGTTCAGCTGGCCCATCACGTCGGTGCCGTCGACGAGCAGGGACCCGGCGTTCACGGTCGCGGCCGAGAGCCCGCCGGCGTTGTCGATCGTGACGTCCCCGCCGTCGTCGACGGTGTTCTTGATCGTGAGCCGCTCGATCTCCGCGGCCGTGATCTTCACGAGCTCCTCGGTGGAGCCGTCGGCCAGGACGTCGGTGACGACGAGCCCGTCCTTGTTGATCGTGAGCTCGCGGGTCCCGTTCACGGACCGGAACTTCGCCTGCGAGGACTCGAACGTGCCCAACCAGGCCGTGTCCGCCCAGATCCCCGCTGCGTCGAGCATCCCGGCGACGACGGTCTTGAACGCCGCGAAGTCCGCCCACAGCTCGTCGATCACCGCCGTGGCGATCGTCGACGTCCCGGTGGCGGTCAGCTGCTCGACGTCGAGGCTGATGAACTGCCCGGACCGGGCCGCGATGTGCTCGGCCACGACGTCGGAGAGCGTGGACTGGCCGATCACGACGAGGGACCCCACGTCGAGGGACGCGATGGTCTCGTGGGAGAGCTTCGTCGCGTCCCAGGTGGTCCCGTTCCAGAACCACTGCCCGGTCAGCTGCGTCCAGGTCGTGTCCTTGTACCGCCACCACACGTCGCCGATAGCCGTGCCGGCGCCGGAGGGGGCGAGCGTGTCCCGGTAGACCTTCGTCTTCCCGTTGGCGCTCGTGAGGGCCTGGTCCGCCGTCGATTGGGCGTTCCCGGCCGCGGTCTGCGCCGCGGCGGCGTCCGCGAGCGCCTGGGTGGCGTCCGTCTGCGCGGCGTCGGCCGCGGCCTGGGCATCGGCGGCGGCCTGCTCGGCGTTCACGTTCACCAGCCGGACGCCCGTGAAGTAGGTGGTCGCCGTCGTGCCCTGGTAGTTGAGCAGGAACGAGACCGAGACCTTCGCGCAGCCCGGGCGCAGGTGCCTGGCCTCCTGCCCGAAGATCCCGGACGAGACGCCGGGATCCGTGGTCCCGGTGAGCGTGTCCCAGCCGCCGGTCGCGAGCCGGTTGGTCGGGTAGAGGTAGGAGCCGCCGGCCCGCATCTGGGCGACCTGCTGCCCGGCCGGAAGGGCGGGACCCGCGTAGGGCATGGGCAGGGTGACGGTGTTCCCGGACACGGTCGGGTAGTTGGAGCCCGAGTACAGGGTGCCGAGCGTCCGCGTGTACCCGTCGGAGGCCTGGTAGACGGGCCCCGTCGTCGTGGCGTACGGGAACGCCCCGATCCAGCAGAGGACCCCGCTGGCCCAGCCGGCGCCGTCGGTCAGGCTGATAGTGGTGTCCCCGGGGTTCAGTGCGGCGGCGAGGGTGGTCTCGGACCCCGCGGTCCGGTTGGCCATCTGGTGGCTGACCACGAGCCCGTCGACGTCGTACTGGTTGACCACCAGGTACTGGCGGACCCCGGCCGTCCCCTTGATCAGGGCCGTCATCCGGTACGTGTTCGCCGGGTCGACGGTGATCCGGTCCAGGTGCTCCGGGATGGCGGTCGACGAGGAGCCGACCTTGAACGCGCCTGGGAACCCGGACGGGGTCTGGTCCATGGCCAGCTGCACCATGGCCGGCCAGTGGGACGTGTCGCCCAGCTCCGCGGACCCGTTCAGGACCAGGTTCTCCGCCTTCGCCGCCAGGGCGTCCGCGAGGGCCTGCGCAGCGGCCGCGTCGGTCACGGCAGTGTCCGCGGTGGTCTGCGCGTTGCTGGCCGCCGTCTGCGCGGCGTTCGCCGTGTTCTGGGCGGTCGTGATCTGCCCGAACGCGGCGTCCAGGTCCGACTCCGCCGTGTCCAGGCGCCCCTGCGCGGTGGTGATGTTGCCCTCCGCCGTGCCCAGCCGGGAATCCAGCTCCACCATCGTCGCGTCGTGCTCGACCTGCCGGACCGCCATCTCCGGGATCCCGACGTCCAGGTCCGTGCCCGGGTTCGCGGGGTCGTCGATCGTGACCGAGGCGTTCTGCAGGTCGGAGGCGTGCAGCAGGTCCCGGCGGGCCTTGCGGTCCGCGGCGCGGGCCATGGCCAGGGGATTGCGACGGTGGGGCTGCAGCGGGATCCGTGCCACTGGCGAGTACCTCCTTAGGGGACGAGGAGGTCGAGGCCGACCTTCCGTGAGTTCTGCGCGAAGCTGTATCCAGCCAACCGGGTCGTGATCCTGCGCCCCTTCAGGGCGGGGTCGTCCTTCGGTGTCTGGAGGACGACCTTCATGCCGAGTTTCAGATCAGACAGGCCGGGCGTCCCGTCGCGCAGAATGGACGCGGAGACCCACTCGGAGGGCGCCCCGTACCGGTCGACGATGCGGGCCGCGAACCCCTGGACGTGGGCAAGTTTCTTGGTCCGCTTGCCGGTGTGGATCTGTTCGTTGGTCGCGTAGGACTGCCCGGCTCCCACCGTGGCCGAGGCGCTGATCGTGGCCCGTCCGGTGCCCTCCCCGAACACGTGGGCCCGGGTCGCGAGGGTCTTGCCGTCCCGCTCGTACAGGACATCCGTTGCTCCTCCGCCCCCGACATGCAGGTCGATCTGGGCCCCGTAGTTCAGGGACGGGTGGGCGTCCATCTGCCACGCGAACTTGCCGGCGTTCCAGACGGGCCGGAAGTCCAGGTCCGGGCCCCCGGACATTTCCGTCAGCTCCTCGAGGGCGTCGAGGACGGTCAACGCGTTGTATCCGTAGTAGCGCATCTCCTCGGTTCCGGAGATGAACGGAGGGTAGAGGATCGGAAGGTCGTCCCAGACCTCGGCGTTGTTCTCCGCGACCTGGCGCACCACACGGTCCGCGATGGCCGAGAACGAGGCGGGGCCGAACTTGTAGTAGGACTGGGACGGGTATGTCGAGGCCGGCCCGATCAGGGCACGCCCGTCGAGGATCTCGCCGATGGGGCGCAGCTCCAGGTCCCAGGACTTCGCGGCCTCGCTGTACCGGCGGCGCTCGATCTGCCACGCGTGCAGCGGCTGGTCGTCAAGGCACATGACGACGAGGCGGTTCATCTCGGTCGTCAGGTCGTCCAAGTCGGCCTTGGCCCAGTCAGGGTCGATGGCCGAGACGCTGGCCTGGGCGGGGTCGTCGGCCAGGTTCAGGCCGCGCATCACGTTGCCCTGCATCCGCACGGGGAGCGGTGCGAGCTTCGTCCCCGTGTGGGTCTCCACCGACCAGTACGTCCATCCCATGCGCGCCTCCTACATCCAGGTGTCCCTGACCATGACCTTGTAGATGCCGATGCCCCCCGATGTGGCGGGGATGACGTTGGCGGCGCGGGAAACGTACGGGCGCACCCGGGCCAGCTCGGTGTAGGCCCCGGTCTTCCCGTAGGCCACGGCCCCGTCCTTGTAGAGGAGCCCGGTCCCGAAGTCGACCAGGAACACCTCGCCGCTATTGACGGTCTCCGTCACCGTGTAGGCATCCTCTCCGGTGCCCCAAGCCGTGAACCCCGAGGTCATCGACCCCCGGACCTCGATCTGGGGCACCGCCGGGTAGTTCCCGTCGTGGAAGACCTGCACGCTGGTGCGGGCGTCCTCCTCGAACACCCGCAGCTGCCCGTACTTGCGCGGGTCCGGGGCCTTGATGTCCCGCTCCCATTGCGCCTGCCTGCTCCCGATGTCCGCCCAGCGCATCCCGGACTCCATCTCCACCGTGGCGGACATGGCGGGGCCGTGGCCGGAGACCGTGAGCTCCAAGGCGCCGTCCCAGAACAATGTGCTCAGCAGCCGCTCGGCATCGTGCAGCCCCTCATGTGTGGCCGCATAAACCGAACCCTTCAGGGTCATGTACCGCGGCCCGGGGTCGGCCGGGGCCGGGTAGTCTCCGGCGGCGCCCACCCTGGCCACGGCATCCTTGCGGACCTCTTCGGGGTCACCGAGCCAGCCGGTGATGTTCCGGACCGTGATCCGGGTCCCGTCGCCGAGCACGAGCGGAAACACATGCGTTCCGAGCACCACGTCCACGCGGGCCTCCTTCCGTTAGCTGTTCCGCAGCGCCCAAGCGAGTCGGTTCTCCAGGACCCGGGCGATGTGATCGTCCCCGACCCCGTTGATTTGGATCGCGCCACGCTCGAACACGACCGGCCGGGCGGCGCCGGCAGCCCCCGGTGCCGCCATGGCCACCGGCGCCGGGACCGCGTTCACCTGCCCGCCCGTGGCGTAGGAGGCCAGGTGGTGGATGCTCGGGTGGTCCTCGTTGATCAGGGCCAGCGCCCGGTCGTACTTCGACGATGACCGCTCCCGGATCACCCATTCGCCGTCGTCCACGTTCGCGATCGGCTGGCCGGCCGAGGTCACGCCCAGGATCATGTCCGTGCCCAACCCCGTGTACGGGAGCCGCCCGCCCTTGTCGTACCCGCGCAGGCGGGCGCGCCCGCCACCGGCGAGCATGCCCTGCCCGTAGACGCGGGATTCGACTTGGGCGGCGCGGTTGTCACGGCCCTCGGACCGGTACCGGGTGATCACGTTCTGGGTGATCGTGGACACCCGGTCGCGGGCGGTGCGGTTGAGTTCACTCTCCGCCGCCCCGGTCTGGGCGGTGGCGGTTACGGTGACACCCTTGCCGTGGATGGCGTTGATGTCCTGCTGGGTCCCGTACACCGTGCCGTCGTCGCCAACCCAGACGGTGCGCTGGACGCCGTCGATGTTCACGATGCGCTGCTGGACTCCGACGGTGGTCCCGTCGTCGGTGACGAAGACGTAGGTGGTCTTGCCGGTGACGGCGTCGACCTTCGCCTGGACCGATCCGGCGGTTCCGTGCTCGGACACCGCGACCGAGACGAGCTTGAACCCGGGGATCGCCTCCACGGCGGTCTTCGTCTCCTCGGCCGTGGCCTTAGCCGTCTGCTCCATCCAGGTGGAGATGTTCACGCCGTCGGGGACGCCGAGGACTTCGCGGGCGAGCGCGGCCGCGGCTTCCTTGGAGAGGCCGAACGCCTGGCCCGACGCGACGAGGTCCTGGTAGGTCTTGGACAGCTTGGCCTGCAGCTGATCCTGCCCGACGCCCTCGGCCGCCATCGCCTCGACCTCGGCCATGCCGCCGCGCGCGAGACCCTGGAAGGTCTCGTTGGCGAGTCGCCCGGCCTCGGTCGAGAGGTTGAAATCGGTCTTGGCCTTGTTCAGGGCCGCGCCCATCTCGCCCTTGGCGATCTCCTTCACCGCATCGTCAACCGAGTCGAGGGTCTCCTGGTACGCGGCGGCCGCGTCCCGGGAGTCCATGGTCAGGATGCCTGCCTGGAAGAGCTGCTCGAGGAACGTCGCCATGTCCTCGACCACGCCCTCGGTCGTCACCCCGACCTCGGCGAGCGCGCCCTCGAGCTCCTCGGCGCCTTGGGCGGCGGTGACCGCGGCGGGGGCCGTTCCCTCCATGGCCCACTTCAGCAGGTCCTGCTCGGAGACGTTCACGCCGAGCTGCTCGGCGGTGTTCCGGAGGGCGCTGATGTAGTTGGGGAAGGACTCGGCCACCTGCTTGACGGAGAGCTCCTGCTCGGCGCCGGCCTCGGCCGCGCGGCGGAACCCGGCGGCGGCCTCGTCGAGGTTGCCCGACTGGACCAGCGAGGACAGGGCGCCGTCGTAGTTGCTCAGCGCGCCCTGCGCCAGCTCCGCCTCGGAGTCGAAGATCCCGAACAGGGAGCCCGCGCTGTCGAGGAACTTCAGGAAGTCGTTGTTGTTCGCGACTTCCAGCGCGTGTCCGAGTCCGCTGATCCCGGCGCCGCCCGACCCGGACGCCGTGGCGAGGGCGTCGAGTTTTGCGGCCGCGGACTCGGAGCCGGTGCCGAGTTTGAGGATCTCCGCCTCGACGTCCTCGACGGTGCCGAGGTCGTCGAGTCCGGTTCCGGCGATGCGGGATGCCACGTCGAGGGCGATCAGCGCGACGGTGGCGACGCCGGCCGCTTTGCTCAGCCCGACGATGCCCTTGGACGTCCGGCGGGTAGCCTTGTCGGCCTTGTCCGCGTCGAACCCCATGTTCTTCAGGGCCTCGCCGGTCTCGGCGATCTTCGGCAGGACGGTGATCAGGCCGCCGCCGGCGATGGCAGCGGCTCCACCGATCCCCGCGATCAGACCCGCCACAGAGAGGACGTCTGCGGGGATCGTGCCGATGGTGTCGACGATCCCCTCGAGGCCCTGCACGAGCCCGCGCAGGGCCTCGTTGGCGCCCGATCCGGATTGGATCAGGACGGTGTCGATCGCGCCGCCGAGCTTCTCCAGGTCGCCCGCGAGGTTGTCCTGCATGATCGCGGCCGTCTCGGCGGCGTAGCCCGCGTCGTTGACCGCGTCTTCCCACTTCTGGATGCCCTCGGCGCCCTGCTCGTACAGGACCGAGGCCGCGCGGACGGCGTCGGAGCCGAAGATCGTCTCCAGGGTGGCGTTGCGCTGCTCCTCGGACATCCCGGCGAGCGCGGACTTGAGCTGTCCGGCGTACTCGGAGAGACCGATGAAGTTGCCCTGGGAGTCGTAGGCCGAAAGGCCCAGGGCCTCCATGGTCTCGGCCGCCTTCTCCGAGTTCGGAGTCAGCGCTTGGAGCATGGTCTTGAACGACGTGCCGGCGTCGGAGCCGGTCAGACCGGCCGAGGCGAACGCCGCGAGGCCGCCCGTGGTCTCCTCGATCGTGAGACCCGTCTGGGATGCGACGAGCCCGGCCTGGTTCAGGGCCGCGCCCATGTCCTCCACGGACCCCTGGGCCTTGCCCGCACCAGCTGCCAGCAGGTCGGCGACGTGCGGGACCTCGGAGCCCTCGAGGTTGAACTGCGTCAACGCCGAGGCGGAGATCTCCGCGGCCTTCGCCACGTCGAGGTTCCCGGCGGCCGCGAGGGCCAGCGCGCCGTTCAGGCCGCCGTCGAGGATATCCGCCGTCGAGACGCCGGCCTTCGCCAGCTCCTCGATGGCGCCGGCCGCCTCAGAGGCCGAGAACGCGGTGTCGGCGCCCGCGTCGATCGCGGCCTGCCGCAGCGCCTGCATCTCCATCCCGCCGGCGTGGGTCGCAGCCTCGACGGAGGACATGGCCTTGTCGAAGTTCGCGGCCGCCGTCGTGGCAATCGCCATGCCAGCCACCGTGGCCACGCCGACCGCCGTGACGGCGGGGGCCAGCGACTGCATGGCCTCCTGGCGCTTCTTCGTCGCCTCGGCCGCGTCGGCAGCGGCCTTGGCCTCCTTCGCCGCGGCCTGCTCCGACTCGTAGCCGGCCAGGTAGACGGCCTGGGAGAACGCCTCCACGCCGTGGGCCGCCGCCTGGGCCGAGGACAGGACCTTGCCGTTGGAGTCGACCAGCTGCCCGGACTGGTCGTAGAGCAGCCCCGCGGCCTTCGCCGCGCGCTGGTCCGCCTCCGCGACGACGGCGATCTTCTTCGCCCGCTCGTCGACTGCCTTGCCGGCCTCCTGGCTGCTCTTCTTCAGCTCCTCGGTCGCCTTCGCGGCGTCCTTGGTCGCCTTCACCAGGCCCGTGTTCTCGGCCTCGTAGATAACCTTCACCCGGCGATCAGCCACGGTGACCTCCTTCGGGATACGATCGGCGCATGTCCGAAAAGCGGGAGGCAAGCAAGCCCGGGTCCTGGGTCATCGCCATCGGCCTGGCCATCGCCCTCTTCGGCCTGCTCGGCCTGATGGTGAACGCCGACGGATCAGGCCGGGGCGGCCTCGTCCTCGGGCTCGGCGTCGCGCTCATCGGGTACCTCTGGCGGCTCCTGGCCGCCGTAGAGAACCGCTCCGGACCCCGCGACTAGCTCGTCGTCGATCGGCGCCGCGTAGAACATCTGGCCCGGCTCCGGCTTGAAGCCCTTCTGCCGGGTGCGCTCGTCCACGGCGGCCTTCCGGTGGCAGATGGTCTCCTGCACCTCGTACAGGCCCGCGTTGGCCTCGTTCCGGCACTCGGCCATGTTCCCGCCGCACACCGGGCACCTCAGGTCCAGATACAGCTGGTAGGCGAACGCCAGCAGGTGGTCGCGCCGCCCCCAGTCCCGGCCCCCCAGGAACGCCGACGGCGCCCGCCCGTACAAGGCGGACGCCTTCAGCCCCGCTAGGACTCGTCGGGATCCTGGCTCGAAGAGGCACTCGGCAAAAAATCCGCGCTCGGCTCGACCAGGCCCGCCTTGAGCTCGTTGTACGCCTCCACCAAGCTGCGGTACTGCGCCTGGCCGACGGCTTCGCGGATCCGGCGCAGGTCCTCGACACCGAGGGCCGGCTCGAGGATCGCGGCCGCCACGGTCCAGAGGGTCATCTCGTGGACGTCCTCGTGGCTCTTGCCCGCCTTCACGGCGGACTTCAGTGCCTCCTGCCACTCGTCGTCGTCCAAGGCCCGCAGGCGGACCTCCAGCGCCGACGAGGAGTACGCCTCGGCGAGCGCCGCGTACTGGTAGCGCAGGGCTTCGGCGTCGTCGCCGTCCTCGAGGGTGTGCTCGGCGGGGCCCTCGGTGGCGTCGGCGAGGCTGATCTTGTGGGCGAGGCGGTCCATCTCGGCGAGCAGATCGCCGCGTTGGGTGAGGTAGACGGCTCGGGTGGGGCGGGAGGCGCCGGCGATCCAGGCGTCGACGTCGAAGGTCTTGGGGGTGTGGTTCTCGGTCATGGGATGGGCTCCACTTCTACGGTTGGGCTCGGGTGGGTGGGGTGGCGGCGCGGAGCCCATTCACGCGCCGCCACCCGGTCGTTGCCCCGGGGCGCGTTAGGAGACGCGCGTCCAGGTGACGGTGCCGTCGGTGACGGTGCCGCCGACGGAGGCCGGAGCCGTGGGCTCCGTGGTGCCGGACGTACCGGCGGTGGTCGCCTCGAGGACCTGTCCGCCCGCGAGGGTGACGCGCTGGCCCAGCGTGTAGGCGGTGGACGCGGCCCACGCGGCCGGGGCGGGGCCGACGACGATGTTGTTGTACATCGTCCGGTTGCGCATGGGGACGCGGCGCTTGATGAAGCCCGTCCCGTCGAGGCGCTGCGGGTTGTCCACCGCGACGAGGCCGCCGAGGTAGATCTCGTCACCCTGCGCCCACGGCTCGGTGGACTTCTTGCCGGTCTCCCGGGCGTAGCCGTAGACCTCGGCGCCCTTGGTCTTCAGAGCGGCCCAGCCGGCCTCGCGGGCCGGGTCAGGGGCGCCGGTGTCCGGGTCGAAGCGACGCCACAGCGTGATGCCGAGGTTGTACGTGGAGGCGTCGAAGATCTCGACGGTCTCCTCGTCCTCCAGGGCGTCCTCCGAGACGGTGGCGGAGTCGGCGGCGCTCCAGGCGAAGTCCGACGTGAGGATGTCCGCGGACATGTCGATGCCCGCGGCCAGCTCGGTGACGGTCGGCGCCCCCGGGTCGGCCGGGGCCGTCAGGAGCAGGGTGTACTTGGTCTTGCCCTTGGCAAGGGTGCGAACGCCGCTCATCAGCGGGCCTCCTTCTTCTTCCCGGCCTCACGGGCCGTCGTGGTGGGCTTCTCGTCGGCGGCAGGGGCCTCGGGCTCCGTCGCGGCGTCCTGCGCCGCGGAGGGGTCCTCGGTGGTGAAGTCGTTGAACGGCGGGCGGTCGATCGCCAGCCACGACTTCGGGATGCGCTGCTGCTTTCCAGTGGACTTCGAGTAGGCGTCCACGAACTGGGTGTCGGGCATTGCGTTGCCTTTCAGGTTCGGGTGGCGGTGAACACGTACTCGTCCACCAGGAACAAGGGATGCTTGCCGTTGAGGCTCACGTCCCGGTCGGGCTGGATATCCAGCAGGGGCTGCTGCTCCATTGCGGAGCAATGCCAGCCGGGCGCGCTTGGCGCGGCCCCGGCGAGCGAGGGGCGGATCTTATTGATCAGCCAGTTGAGCGAGCCCGGCGAAGTGGCGGCCAGCGTCGCCCTGACGCGCATCTCCAGGTTGGCGGCCTCCGCCTCGAGGCTGTCGTCCTCGGGCCGGTCCCCGGAGAACGCCCAGCCGGCATTGCCTCCCAGCAGCAGGTAGGGGAAGTCCTCCACGCTCGGGGTGCTGGACAGCTTGGCCGTGAAGAGGTGCACGGATACCGGGGCCGGGACAAGTGCCTTGACCGCGTCGTAGAGCTCGATCACAGCAGCCCCTCCGCCGCGAGCTCGAGGTACCCCAGCAGGATCGGCTCCTCCTCGCGCATCGGCACGATGGGGTCCCGCACGGTGCCGCCACCCCGGGAGGTTCCGAAGTAGGCGATACCGGCGAGCGCGGCGGAGGGGGCACGGTGGGCGTTGGGCCCAATCTCCACTGTCACGGTGGAGGCGCCCCCGAACGAGCTGGTGGTGACTTCGTAGTCGACGGAGCGGGCGACGCTGCGGAAGTGCGTGGAGGCGTTCAGGTCCGCCTGCATCCGTCGCTTCACCTGGGCGCCGGTCTTGCGCATGATCGGCAGGATCCGCGTGGCCAGCTTGGCAGGGACCCGGCCGAGGTCGTGCGCGAGCCGGTCCAGCTGGGACGTGTCCACACTCATGCGATCAGCTCCTCGGTTGCCCAGCGCTGTGCGGTCATGAACGATGCCCGCTCCGGGGCGGTCAGCCGGAACACGGTCCCGGCGGGCACGGCCGGCGGCGGGTCGCCCGCGGCCGGCACGGTGGTGATGGTCAGGAGGTCGCCTGCCTGGACCGGATCTTCGAGGGGGAGAACGATGACGGGGCGCCCGATCGTGTACACATGCCCGGCGGCGTCTTCCTGGACGGCCCCGACGCCGACGAGCTTGACCCGGCAGATGCCCTCCACCTGGACCGCCGTGGCGACCGGGACGTCGCGTCCGGTCTCGGGGTCGGTGGCGACTTCGCCCGTGGGGCGCGCGACGGTGCAGGTCTCGCGCATGGAGGCCCTCGCGGCCTCCTGCCCCTCGGCGAGCGCCGCGTGGTCGTAGGGGATCATGCGTCGCCCCAGAGGGAGACGGAGTAGGCGCCGTACTCCGGGACCGGGGAGGCCGGGGTGACGAGCCGGAGCTCGTGGTCGTTTACGTAGAGCTCCCCGGTGGAGACCGAGTTGTCGAGCGTCTGGGATTTGGACCAGTCGTCGTAGGTCTTGCTGACAGTGCGGACGCTGTCGGGGTTCTTCAGGACCCGGAGGACCATGGAGATCATGGCCGAGCGGACTGCGGGTTCGCTGATGTCGCCGGCCGCGAGGTCGGCCTCGATGTCGGACTGGACTGCCAGGAGACGCGTCCACGCCTCGGTGGAGAGCCCGGCCACGACGTTGCGCTCGGCGGCAGAGAGGGGACGCCAGACCGCCTCGATCTCACCGGGGGTGATGCTGATGGCTGCCATGGCGTCCTCCTCCCTGCCGCGGGGCGGCTACTTGACCTTGGACTCGCCGGTCTCGATGTTGCGCTCGACGGTCACCTCGGTGCCGTCGGGGCGGGCCGCGGTGTAGGTCTCGATCCGGTCCTTGCGCCGGGCCCGCGAGGCGGTGGCGGCCCGCGGGGCCGGCTTGACCGCGTTCACGGTGCCGGCCTTCTGGGCCTCCTCGTCGGGCTGGGGCGGCACCGACTGGGCCCGCTCCTCGGGATCGGTGGTGTCGGCCGGACCGTCACCGGGGGCGGTGGTGGAGGGCTTGGTGACGTCGGAGTCGAGCTTCGTCTCCGCCGCCTCCTTCTTGAGGGTGGCCATGGGGTTCTCCTTCCTGGCCTAGGAGTTGAGCACGCCGCGCAGGCGCGCGGCGGCGCGGCCGCCGAAGTTGGCGACGCCGCAGTAGAACTCGATGCGGGTACGGAGGGCCGGCTTCTCCTGGAGCTGGCCCAGGTCGTCGACCATGACCCCGCCGTTGGTGAGGCCGGTGACCGCCTGGTCGCCCTCGTCCTGGCCGAACTTCACGGCGTAGATCGAGGAGGCGGTGCCGGCGGCGGTGCCCTGGGTCTCGGTCTGGGGCAGGACGTCGGATCCGGCCAGGTTCTGGCCGGGGTCCAGGACCGGGATCCCGTTGTAGGTGAGGACCCGCTTGTTGGTCAGGTCCTCGCGGATGAAGTCCGCGCCGCCGAGGCGGCGCAGGGACGACGTCAGCTTGCCCAGGAGGGCCGAGTTGGCGTAGATCGCGCCGTTGGTCCCGTTGATGCCCGGAACGGCCGCGACGAGGGCGTCGAGCGCGTCCAGGAAGTCGTGGCCCGCGGAGACGATGCCCATGCCGTTGACGTCCGCGTCGAGCACCTGCGCCCCGACCAGGCGCTTCTTCAGGCCGTCGAAGGCCTTCGCGTCGACGGTGACGTCGCCGTTGAAGAAGGTGTCCTGGAACTTGTAGGACGCGGCCTTGACCTTCATCGCCGTCTGCACGGCGCGCTGGTCGTTGACGTTGGAGCGGGTCTGCTGGATGAACCGGTCCACGTCGGCGTCGCCGCCGAGGATCGAGAGCGTCTCGGTCCGCTGGACGACGGTGCCCGTCGACTCGGTGTAGGCCTCGTTCACGGCACGGAACGCGACGTTGGGCAGGGTCGCCTCGGCGTTGTACGCGTAGGCGTTGCCCTCGATGTCCATCAGGGGCAGTCGGTCGAGGAGGGGGGAGGCCTGCACGAACGTCTCGATGACGCCGCGCTGGAGGTCGTTCTGAGACAGCGTCGCCGCCTCAGCAAGGGTGACAGCCATGTCGGCTTTCCTTTCGTGGTGGTTGGACGACCCGAGGGCTGTTCCCTACGGGGCTGCTACTTCGAGGACGAGTACGCCTGCCGCATCCGGTCCAGGCCGGGGCGGGCATCGACCTTGCCGGCGTCGCCGGCACCGGCGCCGGGGACGTGTCCGCTGCCGGGGGCCGTGCCCCACTTGGCGATCCACGCGTCGGCGTCGGCGGTGATCTCTTCCTCAGTGGCGCCACGGAGTCGCTCCGCCGCCTCGAGGTCCAGACCCTTCTGCGCCGCGATCCGGTAGCGCATGAGCGTCTGCTCCTGCGTCTGGATCGTGGCGTCCTTCTGCTTGTCCGACGTGCGCAGGCTGTCCAGCTCCTGCTGGCGGCGCTGCTCGTCGGTCTGGCCGGCCTGCTCGAGCTCCTTGATCCGCGCGTCGCGCGCGGCCAGATCCTGCTTCAGCTGCCGAGCCGTGGCCCGCTCGGCCTCGAGGGCGCGCTTGCCGGGCTCGCCGAGCTTCTCGTCGCCGTCACCGCCCTCACCGGCGCCTGCGCCGCCCTGGCCGCCAGCCGCGCCGGCGCCAGCGTTGCCGCCAGCTCCCGCCCCGCCGTCGCCGCCGGCTTCGCCCCCGGTGCCGCCCTGGCCGCCGTCGCCGCCAGCGTTGGCGTTCATCTGGGCGTCGCCCCAGAACCGGCGGTGGAAGTCGATCAGCCGGTCCACGCCCCCCGGTGCGTACGGGTCGATCCCGTGGATCGTCCTGCCGGCGGTGGCCGCGGCCTTGCTCAGGCGCTTGTTCATGGTGTTCCCCTATCGCAGAGGTCGGAGCCCGGGGCCTCGCGCCCCGTGGCTGGTCGGTTGGGTCAGCGGGTGAAGACCTCGCCCCGGGAGGCGAGCATCTTCCGGTAGTGGTTCTCCACGTCCGCTGCTATCCGCGGTGTCAGCGGGCCGGCCGAGTAGGCCTCCCGCGGTGACAGCGCAGGGTTTCCGAAGGGATTCACGCCCCGCTGGACGAGCTCCCATCGAGCCTTCGCGTCGAACAGCCGCCGCTCGGCGGCCGTCATGGTCGCGCGCACGTTCGGGTCGCGGCCGTGCTTGATCGCGTCCTCGATCCGCTTGCGCGCCGCGCCGTAGGCGCCTCCGTGGCCGAGCTGGCCGTAGCCCTGGCGCTGGCCGACGATGGAGCCCAGCGGGTTCTGCCCGCCGGGGAGGATGTACCCGTAGCGTTCGAGGTCCCGAAGGGCCCCTGCCCGGTCGTTGCCGTTCAGCTGGTATATCGCCTCCGGCGTCAGCCGGCGGCCGCGGGTCTGCCGCGCGGTCTCGGACTGGCCGAACGCGCCCCGCCGCGTTGTGCCCTCGGTGGTCATCAGCCCGCCGGGCTTGATGCCGCGGCGGGCGTTGACCACCTGGGAGACGTCGGCGCCGTCGCGGATCGCCTGGGCGCCGGCCCGGCCGAACGCCTTGTCCTGTTCGGCCTCCGTGAGGGAGCCGAAGTAGGCGTAGGCGTCCGTGCGCAGGTCCCCGGCCCGGTCCTCCACCGTCGGCACGTGCGTGCAGTCGCAGCGCGGGTGCCGCAGGAACCCGGCGTTCCAGCGGTAGACCCGGCCCGCGAGGATGACGCACCGGGCGCACGACGGCGGGGCGAGCATCCGCGTGTAGAACACCGTCGGCCGCGCCGCCGTATCCACGCCCGCGGCCGCGCGGCCGGTGTCCGAGACCGTGGTGTGCACGATCCTGTCCATGCGGTCCCGGCCGAGCTCCAGCGCACGGGGCGGCGCCATGCCGCCGGCGATGGCCGCCTTCACCTGCGTCACGGGCGAGTACAGCAGCGACGCCAGGGGCCGCCCGTCGGCGGCCTGCCCGGCGAACCCGGCAGGGTCCACGAACGCGTCCGGCGCCCGGTACACGCCCTGCTGGGCCAGCGTGGACGCCCCGTAGGAGGCGCCCTCCGCGGCGGCCCGGACCTGCAGTGCCCGTAGCTCGAGCTCCAACGGGGCGGCGGTCTCGGCCCAGCTCGCGTCCAGGTCCCGGAGGGACACCCGGCGCCACGCCCGGCGTGCCGCCGCCAGCCCCAGCAGGACCAGTGCGCGCATCGCGTTGTCGTGTTGCCGGGCTCCCTCCGGGTAGTCGGTCACGGCGCCGTGGCGGCCAGCTTGTCCGCCATCGCGTTCATGGCCGCGTCAGCCGCGTCCCGGTCCCGGTCCGAGTTCGCCACCCAGTCCTTCACGCGCGGCGGGGTGGCGCCCGGCAGCATCGCCCAGGCGTCCTCGCGGGACATGCCGGAGACGATGAGCTTGCCGATCGCATCCACGATCTGCGCGAAGCTGCGCGGCTCCGTGTCCGCCCAGATGACCTCCGACGTGTTGTCCTCGTGGGACTCGCCACGCGCCCGGTTGGCCAGGCGCATGACCTGCTCGAGCGACTCGCCGGCCGCCCGCTTCAGGTCCTTCACGAGCGACTGGAGCGTGGACTCCGCTCCGGCGAGCGCGTCGCCGGAGAGGTTGGCCATGCGGGAGAGCAGGTACTGCGGTGGGATCTGCCCCGTGGCGAAGAAGTCCGTGAGGAACTCCTGGAGGACCTTGACGTAGTTGTCGAGGTTGGACTCCGGGAGGTCGTAGACCTTCGTCTCGGATCCGGGGAAGACCAGGGCCCTGTCGACGCCAAAGCGGCCGGGGGAGCGGGTGACGGGGATCTGGAGCCCGTTGCCGTCCAGGACCGGCTGGCCATCCTTGTCCCGCTTGATGAGGGGGTGGCCGTTCTGGTCGCGGACGACGGGGTCGTAGGCTGTGATGATCCGTTGGCGGTAGGCGGAGAACTGCATGGCCAGCAGGGCGTTGAAGCGGATCGTGTTGATGGCGTCCTGCTGCGGCATGAGCGCCTCGACCGCGGAGCGGGGGTTCCCATCGCTGTCGGTGTTGTAGTCGAACGCGACGAAGGGGAGTTCGCGGAGGCCGTGCTTGCCGCTTCCGGCGTGCTCCCACTTTCCCCCGAACGCGGAGTCGACGCTGACGAAGCGGTGCCAGTCCTCGACACCGTAGACGTAGCCGTGCTTCGTCCGGCCGCCGGCCTGGACGTTGCTGGGGAGGATCAGGCCCGAGGGCGGGCGCTCGGCCGTGGTGAAGATCTTGACCGCCCAGGTGTGGGTGAACGGGTCCTCGGGGTCGCTGCCGATCCAGACGCGGCGGGCGTTCTCGGGCCGGATCCTCGGGGTCCTGCGCCGGGCGGGGTCCGCGGAGACGGACATGACGCCGCGGCCGTGGGCGTACATGTCCCGGAAGACGATGCCCTGGCGGGAGTCGAGCCGGTTGGGCTGCCAGACCTCGTTCCAGGCGGCCTCGTCGGCGTTCTCGTTGCGTCCGGTGCGGAAGCCGTCGACCTGGAGACGCTGGGTGGGGGCGAACACGGCGATGCCCATCCAGTTGGCGATCGCCATCCTGCGCAGCTGCTCGTATTCGGCGTTCACTCCCTCGGGCGCGTAGGGGAGTTCCTGGTCGCCCTTGAGGTAGTCCTCGATCTTGTCCCAGGGCTTCTCCCGCTGGCGCAGCTCGTGCTCGCCGAGCTCGAGGTGTTCGCGGGCCTGTGCTACGTCCACGGCACCTCCTAGTTGAATCCGTAGGCTGCGGTCGAGACGCCCACCGGGGGCTGGTAGTAGGCCGACCATCCGGCGGCCCGGGCGTCGCAAGCGGCCTCGTGCGCGACGACGGACGTGACCGCGGCGTCGATCTTCTGGTGCTCGGACGGCTTGAGGATGATGTACCGCTGGTTCGTGCGTGCGAACATCCGGGCGTTGCCCACGTGCAGGGCCGTCACCGGGCAATCGTCGTGCGTGAGCTGCCCGGAGTTCAGGTCGACGATGAACCGCTCCAGCGCGGCGTGCATCGGCGCCGGGCGGTAGGTCTCCCACTGGATCACGCGCTTCTCCCCGTACTTCAGGGACCAGCCCTCGATCTCCGTCTTCCACAACGGCGGGTCGCAGTACATGCGCTCGACCTCGTGGGTCGTGAACAGCTCCTCGACAGCGGCGTCGACCTCGGCCCGCGGGATCCGGCCGCCGTATTCGGCCGGGTCCCAGATCGTCGGCTTCCGGTCGGGGCCGAAGGTCGGGGTGAACTGCCACCCGCCCACGGTCTCGGCCCGGATGCACGTGAAGTCGCTCTTGTCCGAGCCGTCGAACCCGAGGCAGATCCTCACTACGCCACCCCCTGCACCGCGGCCACGGACTCCGTCGAGGACCACAGGCCCTCGGGCATCCACGCTCCCTTGCCCTGGACCAGGATGTTCCCGTAGAAGCGCTCGGCCTCCTCCGGGTCCTTCTCCATCAGCTCCAGTGCCTCGGCCTCGATGCCGTCCAGATCCACCCACGGGGAGCCCTCGTAGACGTACTCGAGGATCTTCCGGCGGTCCCGCGCCCGCTTGAACTTCAGGCCCTCCGGAGGCTCCCGGTAGAACCGGAAGATGTCCTGGGCCCGCGACTCCCGGGTCTCCTGGGCGGTCGAGTTCGCGCCCGGGTCGTAGGCGTTCGTCGTCTCGATGCTGCGCCCGCCGATGCCCGCCAGGCCTCGGCGGGCCGTCCTGCCGACGCCCTTGAGCTTGTTCGACTCCGTCCACGTGCCCGTCTCGTCGAAGCCCGCGAACGTGATCGGTGCGCCCAGCCTGGACAGCGCCGAGGACGTGACCGACTCGATCTTGCCGTCCTCGCCGATGCGCGTGAACTCCTCGCCGACGCGCAGATGCTCCGCCAGCGGCCCGTGCTTGACCATCTCCTTGAGCGGGCCGTACGTGTTGTCCACCTGCTCCTGGGAGGAGGCGAACAGCTGGATCAGCGGAGTCGGCCAGGGCATGCCCTTCGGCTCGCCCTCGCGGTACTCGTAGACGAATCCGCAGTCGCAGTCCCAATCCAGGCAGTCCCACGCCTCGCCGTCGTGCGCCCACCCCGCGAACAGGGCCGGCCCCTTCGCCTCGTTCAGCGTCACCGACGCCAACCAGGGCCCCTTGCCCGTCTTCTGCGGAGCGATGACCTGCGAGCGCCGGTTGTGGAAGGCCGGCGCCAACACGGGCTGCTCGGGAACCCAACGGGCCGCGGGCTTCATCCGGTAGTGGTTGACGGTGCACCAGAGCTGCCAGTCGCTCATGACGAACGGCTGGCCGCGCCGGAACCCGGTGGGGACCGGGCAGTGGGCCGCGATCCAGTCGGCGGCGAGGAACCCGAGGGTCGGGAAGTCGACGACGTACCGCTCAGCCTCCGGTGCCACTGGGCACCACCGTGAACCGGTCGCGCGAGGACGGCCGGCGAGCGCCGGCGTTCTCATCGCGGCGCTCCTCGCGGCGCTGGCCGACTTCGTCGGCGGCGATCTTCCAGCGGTTGCGGAGCATGGCCGTCTGGGAGAGGCCTAGCCGGTCGGACCACTGGCGGGCCTCGCCGGCGGCCTTGAGACTGCCGCGCTCGCCCTGGACAAGGAGCCGCACGTACAGGGCGACGTCGTACAGCCAGCCGAGCCGCTCCCAGGCGGTGGCCTGAGGGGTCTTCCAGATCTGGCGCCAGACGTCGAGCTCCCGCTTGTCGAGGGCGCGGGCCCCGGCGTCGTTCCGCTCCTCGGCGGGCTTCATCCGCTCGAGCTCCCGCCACTTCTCCAACGGCCACGCCGGCGCGTTTCCGGGCCGCCCCTTGGCCGGGAGGAGGGTCCACTGCTGCTGGTCGTCCTTGCGGGTCCGACGAAGCGCGTTCGGGTCGCGCGCCGGTCCGCTGTTGACGCGGGCTCCGCCTCGGGGCATGGGGTTCCACCTGCTTTCCCTGCCGCATCGCGCGGCGAATCGGGGCCGGCATCGCGCCGGCTCCTCCAGTGGGGGTCTTGCTACGAGCCGTAGTCGTCGTTGTCGGTCAGGCAGGACACGGCGTGGGTGATCATGCCCTGCTGCACCATGCCCGTGGTCTGGTCCGTGGTGCTGACCAGGAGCATGTCCTCGAGCCTGCCGGCGCTCGTGCTCCGGACCGTCCGGGCGAGGACGATCACGTCGACGACGACGGCATCGTCGTCCGGCTCCTCGAGCTCGATTTCGTGGCCGTAGATCCGGGCCATTCCGCGACCTCCTTCCGGGGCTTCGTTTGAACCTGACAGACCCCGGAAGTTTGAACCTGACTAGGGGTTTCACGGAATCTACTGAACCTGCCAGACCATCTAGAGCCCTCCCCGGCGGTCCGGCGCTTCCCGGTCGGCCGGGGGTGCCCCCCACCCCTCGGCGGAGGCGGTCGAAGGCTGCTCGAATACGGCATGGGAGGCGCGTCCCGCGGCCCCGAGGTTGCATCGCAGGTGCTCGGGACCAGACCAGGCGCGGCGGTCGTCGGTGTGGCCGAGCTGGAACGGCTCGCCCGGTTCGAACCAGGCACCGCACCTGCCGCACCGGTAGTGCTCGACGCCCCGGCGCTCGATGTCGCGCCGCTTGCGCTGGTGCGCCGGGCCGTAGCCGCGCTGGCTTGCGCTGCCGCGCCGCTGCTCCCGCTGCCGCTGGTGCGTGTCGCATCTGGTGCCGGGCCCGAGCTCGGGACAGCCGGGCTCGGAGCAGACCCGCAGTCGGGACACCGTGCCACCTCCCCGCACGCGAGAGGCCCGGACCTGCTGGTCCGGGCCTCTGCCTCCTGGTTTTGGATACAGGAGTGGTAAGTGGTTTCAGGATAGGCGAGAAACTACACGGCTGTCATTCCGCGGCGCCCGTCGGCGTGGCGGGCAGCGCGCCCCGGGCCAGGGCGTGGATCTCGTCCCCGGTCCACGTCCCGCCACAGGCGCCGCACCGGGTAACCATCACGCTGCCGAGGAACGTGACCATCGCCAGCCGGCGCATCGTCTCTCCCGCCTCCTCGACCCGGGCGAAGTACTCGCCGCACTCGGGGCAGGAGATGTGCAGCGCCACCTGCCGGGGCGGCTCGAACAGGTACTCGATGTCCAGCGCCCAGCCGGCCAGCAGTTTCATGCACTCGCGAGCGTTTGCCTCGTCGTGCTCGACGCGCTGCGCCCAGTAGCGGATGCGGTCCTCCAGCGTGCGCCCGCCCGGACGCCACGTCGCATCGCGCACGAGCCACACCTGCTGCGCCACCTCATCACTGATGCGCACCTCGAGGTCCAGGGCGTCCAGAGCGAGCGGGACGCCCGGGCTTACCCCGCCACCGCCACCACCTCCCGTCTCCATGCTCGGACGGAACTCGGCGCGCAGCTGCGCGAGCAGCGACGGCGCATCGTAGAACCGGCGCCGTGTCCGCCCGTCCTCGTCCTGCCACACCGCCACCTGCTTGGTCGTCCTGGTCATGCGGTCCACGAGCTCACGCAATCTCGCCCGGTAGTCAGTCCCGGCCATCGTCTTCCCTCTCAAGCTCGTCGGCATCGCGCCCCTCCTCCTTCGCCATTGCCAAGTTGATGCATCCCCAACACCGCCGCCCGAGCGGGCACCGGTCCAGGAAGGCGCCCCTCATGGGCCGGCCAGCTCACGCTGCACCCGACCCGACACCCAGTCCCTCGGCCGCCACACCCCGGCGTCCTGACCGACCGCCACCAGATGGGCCAGCCAAACCTCCTGCGCCGCCGACACGCGGCCCTTCTCGGTCTTCAGCTCCCGGAACAGCAGCCGGCCCTGCCGGACATTCACCAGGACCAGATCCGGCCACCCCGACGGCGAGCGCCGGGAGTCGTAGGTGTGGAAGTGCCGCCAGCCCAGCGTTTGCGCCGCGGCGATGACCTGGTCCTGGAACTCCTGCTCGGGCCAGCTGAGGATCTGCTGCTCGAGCGGGTTCGGGGTCACTGGTCCACCGCCGAGTCCTGGCACGGCCGGCACGGCATGGGCTGGCCGTGGTCCTGGCAGGTGGTCTCCTCGACGACTTCCGAGGGTCTGCCTTGCCAGCCATGCCACGGGGAACCGAACCGGCCGCCGTTGGAGACCTCGGGAGCAGGACCACCATCAGCCACAGCAGGCGAAGCCCCAGCCCGGGCACCAGTCCCAGCGGGCTTGCCCTTCCCGCCACGCTTGCGACGGCGGGACTTGGGCTGCGGGGGATCGGAGGGCGCGGGCTGACCCTGTGGTGACCCTGTCTCTAACCCAGTACTTAAACCCTGCCCTGCCCTGCCAGCCCGCGCGTCCCCGCGCATACGCCCGTGGAGAGCTTCCGGCTCCGATACCGGGCCCGATCCGGTGCGTGGATCGGATTCGATCGGTGTTTCGATCCTGGCGGCCGCTGAGGGCGGGGGGCCGATCCTCGCGTTGAAGCGGGCGGCGTGGTCCTGTGCCGGCTCGACGGTGTCGCGCGCGATCGACGCTCCCGGAGTGTCCTGCTCTGCGGCCACGAGGGGCGAGCGCGTCTCGACGGGGGCGGATACGGCGGCGCGTTCCGGAGCCGGGCGCAGGGTCATGCCTGCCTGCTGCGGGGTGCGGCGTCCCTTCTTGCGGTTGCACTCGGCGCAGGCCAGGACCACGTTCACGGGTCCGATGGCCTTCGTCGGGTCGATGTGGTCCATCTCGGGGCGCAGGTCGCCCTTCTGGGTGGCGCGCTTGACCTCGCGGCCGCAGTACCGGCAGTTGCCGCGGGTCGCGTTCGGGTGGTCCGTGCAGTCGCGGGCCCAGACGGCGGCGATGAGCTTCGCGTCCTTGAGCTCCTTGCGCTTGTCCCGGGCGAGCCGGACGTCCTCGCCCCGGTCGTAGCCGAGGGAGAACCAGTCGTGGAACACGAAGGTGCGCTCCGGGACCTGGGGGCAGCGTTCGCAGTCGTGGCCGTGCGCGTGCCAGAGCCCGACGTCGACCAGCATGGATGCCAGGAGATCGACCGCTTCCTTGTTCAGCGAGATCTTCACCAGCTCCGTGAGCGTGATCCTTCCGTCCGAGAGGGCAGCCTGGCAGAACGAGCCGGCCATGCCCCACAGGCCCAGCGCGGCGAGGCCCAGCAGGTCGTCGTCGAGGGCACGCACGGCGAGCGCGGTGGCCTTGCGGTTGACGTGGAGCTGGTCGTCGACCATGAAGTACGGCATCTGTGTGGTTCAGCTCCTTCCGCTCTGATGTCTGTTTGGGTCCGTCTCGACCTCGTGTCGTTGTTCGCAGTCCCGCGCGAGGCCGGGGACGACCTTCTGGTCGCCGCAGACCTGGCAGATCCACTGCTGGTCGTATTCGTCGTCGGTCACGTCCCGTAGGCCTGCTTTCTGGCGATGTTGGCCTTGCGCTGCAGCCACTCGGCCACGGCGGGCAGGGACTTCGGCACCGCGTGGACGAGGCGCTGGAGCATCACGTACTGGATGAACGGGGCCGCCGCTGTGACTGCCGCCCTGCCGGCGAGCGCGAGCTGGGTCTGGTCGGCGATGGTGAGGGTGGACCAGTCGGTGTTCAGGGCGCCGGCGATCGCGCGGCCCGCTGCCTCGCCGGCCGCGTCGGTGGCGGTGGCGGTCTGGTTGATGATCATGGCTGCCCGCCCTGCTTCTTGATGTGCTCGACGAGGCAGGCTGTGCTGCAGAAGTCGAAGATCGTGCGCGTGGTCATGGCGTCTCCTCTTCGTCAGGCCGCTGCGCGGCCGTTCTTGCGGGTGTGGGGTTGGGTGTCCCTGGGTTCCCCGGCGCGGAGGCGGGAGGCGAGGTCGCCGCGGCCGTACCGGTGGAGGCGGCGTTCGAGGCCGCTCCAGCCCTTGAAGCCGAGGCGCTCGGCGATCTGCTCGCCGGTGGAGCCGGTGCGGCGGAGGAACTCGACCTCCTCGATGAACGCCTCCTTGGACTGCTCCCGGCGATCACCATGGGGGCGCTCGAGCACCGGCGTGTGCGTGGGGTCGTCGATGAGGTCGTCGTCCCAGGCGAGCGGGGGCAGGAACCCGGCTTTCGCCGCGTTGTCCCTGGCCCTCTGGGACGGGCCGGGCTTGTCCCAGAGTTGGTCGTAGACCCGGACCATGGCGTCGTGCTTGGCCCGGCTGACCAGGTCCCCGGGATGGTGCAGGAGATTCGCCGAGCTGGAACCGAGCAGGGGCGTGATGTCGCCGTGCCGGTACCCGATGGCCATGAGCGCCTGGAGGCGGCGCCGCGCGCCGACGGCGGGCACGAACCCGGCAGCCATGGGGCGGGCGAAGACGCTGCCGGGGCGCAGGCTGAGGATCGCATCGTGGGTCGCGTTCTTGCATCTGGCCTGCTGGCCGTGGTGGATCGAATGCACGGACTGGACCGAGACGCCGGCCGCGTCGCCGATGCCGCGCAGCGTCCAACCCAGGGCCAGCAGCTCGGCGATGCGCTCCCGCACCCGGGTCGCGTCCCGAGTCCGCTTCAGGCCCCGCTCGCGCTCGATCCGCCACTTCTTCGCGTACGCGTAGTCGTAGCTCACAGCGCCTCCTGCCCGTGGCCGTCAACGCACCCGCAGGGGACCAGCTCGTCGGCCCCGACGTCGAGGGCCTGCCCGGTGCAGATCCGGTGCTTCCCGTCCCGGCACTCAGGGCAGACCGGAGCATCGGCGCCCGTGACCTGGACTAGGTCGTCGCCGGCGAGGCCGAGGGCCCCGGTGCTGGTGACGATGTAGACCCGGCCGGGCGCGGCGCCGGGGTGGACTTCCTTGATCCCTCCGGCCGGGCCGCCAGCGTAGGTGATGGTGCGGCCGACGTCGCGGTCGGTGAGGGTGCGCGCCTCGCGTGTGACGGTCATGAGTGGTCCTCTCGGGTGTTGTCGGTGGTGTCCTCCACCAGCTCCTGCATCACGTGCTTCTCGGAAGTCACGCATGCTCCTTGAAGTGCCAGGTGATGTAGTCGAGCTCCCACTCGACTTCGATGGGGCCGGCGCGGTTCATCCCGCGGGGGACGCAGCTGTCGCGCATGTCGTCGAAGTCGTCACCGTCGTAGACGGCGCCGTCGTTCTTGAACCAGTCGTCCATCCAGCAGAGGCCGTGGTGCTCGGGCTCGTGGCCGGGCCCGTTGTCGACCATGTGGTGGCGGTCGAAGTATTCGCAGCCGCAGGACGGGTAGAAGTGGCAGGCCCCGTAGAGCCACGGGCACTTGAACTCGACCTGGGGTTCCTCCCACTCGCCGTCCTCGTCCCGCGTGGAGGTGACCGTGACGTAGTGGGGGAGCTGGGCGCCGTGTGCTCCCATGGCTAAAAGTCCGTTTCGTAGATGCGGGCGACGCGGATATCGAATCCGAAGGTGATTCCGTCGTCCGTCTTGCCGTAGACGTGGACCGTGGCCTCTTCGGCGGTGCGATCGGTTTCGTCGGTGCGGAACCCCTCGCCGTCGCCCAGAAGCTCGCTGCCGAGGAAGTCGAGGATCTGCGCCAGCTTCGGAGGCCGGCGGTCAGCAACCTGCTGGGCGGACAGGGACTGTTCCACGTCCTGGGGCCGGAGGATGAGGCTGCCTCGGTCGTCGTTTGCCCAGTAGAAGGGCATTCCGTCTTCGGACTCCTCAGCGCTGACGTAGCACTCGATGATCGCGAGCTGCCCCTTGCGGTAGGCACGATCCGGCCAGTGCTCGGGCGAGTCGTTGATGGTGCGCACCTGTGCGCCTTCTTCGATCGGCATGGTCATGGCGTCTCCTTCGTGTGGCATTTGCAGGCGCAGGGGCCGGATCGGTTGTTGAGCCAGTCGCGGGCATGGCCGTCGCATCCGGGGTGCGTACCGTGCCAGCAGGCCACGGATTCGGTGAACATGCCCATCAGGCGACCCTGTCCCGGCGGGCCAGGTGGAGGTCGTAGCGTTCGCGCGGGGTCAGACCGCCCCAGAGGGCGCCGCGGCCCGCCGTGGGGATGCCGCCCTCGAGCTGCATGGCCTTCTCCAGGCACACTGTCCGAATCGGGCACGCGGCGCAGATCCGCTTGGCCTCGTGGAAGATCCCGTACTCGTTCTCCCTGTCGGCCGGCGGAACCCAGAGCTCCCGGTCCGCGCCCTCCTGGGCGCACAGCGCCGCCGTGCGCCGCACCCTCGTGGGCGCCGCCCGGTCCGGGGACTTCGCCAGCGTGAGCGCGTACCTGTGCTGCGCCATCAGCCGCGCCCCCTCAGCACCGGCGAGCGCTCGGCGTTCTGGCGGGCGACGATGCGTTCGAGGGAGAGGCGCAGGCGGGCAAACCCGATGGCGTCGCCGGCGGTGGGGAAGGGCAGGGTCTGGCCCTTGAGGCGGTCGTGGAGCTGCCACGGCTGACCCGTCTGGCGGACCCGCTGGAGCCGGCCGGTCGTGGCGGTCCAGACGCCGACGGGGGAGTAGTCGGTGTTCACGATCCGGAAGCGGCGCCGTGCGGGGTTGGCGCCGCGGGGGGCCGCGGGGCCGGGCCGGTGGGCGGGGGCGGTGTGGGTGCCTTCGTGGCGGACGAACGCGGCCTCGAGGGCGGAGCGGGGTGCGGCGGTCGCGGTCACTGGTCGTCCCCGTCCTCGTCGGCGGTGCCCTCGGGGTCCTGGTCGGTTTCGGCTTCTTCCTCCTGCTCCTCGCGGGTCTTGAGGATGGTGCCGAAGTGCTCCACGGCGGCGTTCTCGGCCTCGGTCGGCTGGTAGCCGAGGATCCCGTCGCGGATGCGGCGCCATTCGACGAGGGTGTCGTGGTC
The DNA here is from genome assembly GCF_056782315.1 of Arthrobacter paludis. Classification (NCBI taxonomy): domain Bacteria; kingdom Bacillati; phylum Actinomycetota; class Actinomycetes; order Micrococcales; family Micrococcaceae; genus Arthrobacter; species Arthrobacter paludis. The sequence continues at coordinate 88,154 of NZ_JBXAEW010000010.1, read as the reverse complement.
GTAGCCGAGGTTCATGGAGTAGGACCACCGGTTGGTGATTGGGTGGCGCAGCTCGGAGACGGCGAGGAGGAGCAGGAGGTTGTAGGCGGAGAGCTTCTCGATGGCGGGGTCGCCGGGTTCGAGGCCCGTGAGCTCGTTCAGGGTGTCCTCGGGGACGGCCCGGGCGACGAGGAGTGCGCCGAGCCTGCCGATGGTGTTCGGGGGCAGGTGGGCGCTTCCGCCGATCCTGTCCGCGAGCCAGTCGGCCTCGACGTCGGCTGCCGTGCGCAGGTCCTCGAGGATCCTGGCCTCGGCGGCGGCGTGCTTCTGCCGTTCGACCTCCTCCGGGGACGGTTCCTGCGCCGCCTGCGTGTCGGTGGGTTCGGGTTTGGCGCGGAGCAGCCACGCCTGGCGGTCGAGGCCCTCGACGACGAGGCACCAGCCGTCGGCCTTGAGCCCGTTGGCGGCGTCCTGTTCCATCACCCACTTCGCGTTCGTCTCGACCTCGACGCCGAACTGGCGGGCCATCCAGTGCCGGGCGCCCATGTCCTCGGGCAGGGTGCCGGTCTCCAGGCCGAGCTCGGCGGCGCGGGCCGTGATGGCCGGCAGGGTCTCGGTCTTCCACTTCACCGCCTCGTCGGCGCGGCGGACCGCGAAGTCCCAGTTGTAGGCGGGGCCGGCGGTTGCGGCCTCGACCTGCTCCTGCACCTCGGGGTGGGCCGCGAACCGGGCCACCTCCAACGCCTTCTCCAGGGTCACCTGGTGGCCCTCGATCCGGGACTGCAGCTCCTCCGAGAGCCCGTTGAGGCGCATCCGCTCCCGCACGGTCTTTTGGGCCCGTCCAGTGCGCTTGGCGATCTCCTTCACGGCCAGGCCTTCGAGCTCGAGCTGCTCGTAGGCCTTGGCCTCCTCGACTGCGGTCAGGTCCGCGCGCTGCAGGTTCTCCACCAGCATCGCCGCGATCTGGTCCGCCTTCGTGCGCAGGCCGTGGTTCACGACCACCGGCACCTGGTCGAGGCCGGCCTTCCGGGCGGCGGCCAGCCGGCGGTGCCCGGCGATCACCGTGTAGTCGCCCTCCAGGGTCGGGTGCGGGGCCACCGTCAGGGCCTGCAGGATGCCCTGCTCGCGGATGCTGTCCGCCAGCTCCGACAGGTCGCCCAGGTCCCGCCGGACGTTCCCCTCGTGGGGACGCAGCTGGGAGACCGGCATCAGTTCCAGGGTCGTGTTCATCATTCAGCCTCTCGGGTTCCGCAGGCGGTCCGCCTGCTGGTCGAATCTCATGGCCTCGGCCAGGTTGGAGACCGCCGACGCCGCCACGGCGAGCGCCTGGCTGGTGTCGGTGGCGTTGTCGATGGCGCGGGCGGCGTGGCGGAGTTGGATGGCGGCCGCGGTGCGGAGGTCGGCGGAGGCCTGGGCGGCGTCGTCCGCGCGTTCGCCTGCGGGTCGGCGGCCGGCGGGGTGCTCGGCGCGGGCCCGGGCGGCCGCGAGTGGGGTGACGTTGCCGAGGAACTCGGCTTCCGTGGTCACGGCTTGCCACCGCCCCGGGAGAGGTGGCGGGCGCTGGCCAGCAGGTGCGGGTCCAGGGCACCGCGGGCTGCCGCGGCGCGGAGGCGCCGGCGGCGGTCCCGCTCGCGGCGGCGGTGCCGGGCCGCGTACACCGCGGCGTGCAGCAGGGCCACGGTCCCGACCAGGACGACGGCGAGGGCCAGGACCGCGACGACGGCGGCAACGAGGACGGCGAGCAGGGCCTCGGGGCCGTTCACTGGAACCTCCCCAGGTCGAGGACCGCCGCCGCGGCGGCAGCGGTGACGACGGCGAGGGCGAGGACCGCGGGGCCCGCCAGGGTGGCCTGGGTGGCCGCCCAGAGCAGCCCGGCGGCGATGACTGCGGGCAGGTACACGAGGACGGTACGGCGGCGCGCGGCGACGGCCGGCGACGGTGGTCGGAGCAAGCTGGTCATGGGGTGACTCCTGGGAGTGTATCCGGGGCCTGGAGGGGCCGTTCGGTGACTGGGTTGAAGCCCGCAGCGTCGCGGGAATCGACGAGGATCCGGCCCGTGCAGGCCGAGAAGTGGCCACGGACCTCGACGTCGATGCGCCGTGCCCTGGGCCAGACGGTGCGGGCGGCGAGGACCACCGCGTCCTTGAGGTCCTGCTTCGAGCGGAAGCTCACCTGCGGCCTGTCCCTGCGGGGTGGTTCCCCGGTGGGCTGGATGATGATGTGCCGGTACTGGCGAGGCAGATACGTCACCGGGCGTCCCCGTGGCCGCGCAGCACATACCCGGCGAGCTCGTCGCCCTCCAGCACAGGAGGCGCGACAGCCCGCAACCGGGCGACCGAGCCGACGGCGGGAACGCTGATCCACTCGCCCGGGCGCTCCTGCGTGCGCATCCGGGGGCGGGCACGCGGGGCGCTGCGGGCCGGACGGGCGCCGAGCGCCGCGACGAGCATGGACTTCGCGAACACCGTGGACATCAGGTCGAACACCGTGTCGTCGCTGGCCCGCCGCATGGCCGCCAACGCGTTGTCCAGGTAGAGCCGCTCCATCCGGGGCTGGCCCGTCGCCGCGGCGCGCGCCGCCCGGCCAAGAAGCTCCACGGCCCGGGCGATCTGCTCCCTGATCCCATGCTGGTGCGGGGTCTCGATGATCGTGGTCATGCTGCAGGCTCCTTCGTGAGGCGGTCGCGGATCGCGGCCAGTCCCTTCGGTGTGATGCGGACCTGGGGAGGGTCGGCGACCTTCTCCCCGGTCTCCGGGTGGTAGTGGAACTGCGCCTTCTCGGCGAGGCGCCCGCAGTCGACCTGCGCCTGCTTCGCCCGGGGTTTTCCGGCCTGCCGGTACACCCAGCCCCACTCCTCGAGCCGGGCACGCAGGCGCTTCTCGCCGGTGAGGATGTCGTGGTCGCGGGCCAGGATCTTTGCGGCCTCGTTCACGGAGTAGTCCCCGGCCGAGGACAGGAACGTGTCGAACGCCTCCGCCTTCGGCGCGGCGACCGCCAGCTGCCGGTCGCGCTCGTCGATCTTCCGCTTCGCGGCGACCAGGGCCCGGGCCATCAGCTCGTCCTCGTCCAGGGGCTCCCCCGGCGACGGCGCGGTCTCGGCCTCCCGGGTCTTCACCGCGAAGTAGGCCTGCGCCGCGGCGACCTCCGCCTTGTTCGGGTCCCCGTTCATCGCGACCAGGTAGGCCGCGAACCGCGACAGCTCGTAGTCCTGCTGCGGCTTGGTCGCGGTAATTCTTCGCGATCCCGAAAAATTGCGGTCCACGTCGTGGCCCTGGTTCCGCGCCGTCGTCATCGCCCGGCCCAGCGGGACCATAAGGTTCTTCCACTGCTCGTACCCCATGACCGGCATCAGGTCGCGCGCCGACCAGAACTCCGAACCGTCCACACGCACCCGACGGAGGGCGTCGAACGGCGAGCGCTGGGCGTCGAAGAGGCCGATGGGCTGTTCCATGATCAGGTGTCCGTTCTCTCCGGTTCGGGCTGGGCGTAGTGCTGGTCGAGGAACAGCTGGGTTACCCGCTCGAGGACCTCCATGGCGTCGTCGGTTCGGTCGGCCAGACGGGTCACGTGCTCCAGTGCGGCGTCGACCTGGTCCGTCGCGTTCAGGGCGCTAAACCTGTCGAGCCCGTAGAGGAGGGACTTCGCAGCGGTCTTCGCGTCGTCGAGGGCCTTCACCCGCCGGTCCCTGTCCGCGTACGCGGCCTCGGTCTGCGGGGTCGCCGCGCCCTCGGGGACGACGGCCTGGAAGAACGAGGGCCTCGAATGCCAGCTCACTGCTCCAGGCCCTCCGCCTGGCGCTCCGCGGCGGCCTCTGCCTGCTCGAGCTCCCACCCGGTCTGGTCCGCCCAAGGGCCGATGCGGCCTGCGAGGTCCCGGACCGAGGTGCCATACCCGCGGAGGTCCTCGACCAGCCCGCGGACGCGGTCCCAATACGCAAGACCGTTGTCGACCTCGGCGGCGAGCAGCCGGCGCTTGTGGGTGATCTCTTCGAGCTCCTCGCGGATGCACTGCTCACGCCACGCGATGTCGCGGACGGCGGCTGCCACGACGTCATGGAAGGTAGCCGGGGCGCCCGCAGATGGGGGGACGGGCGCCCCAGCGTTGCCGGCCGCGCCCCGGGGGTCGGCGGCGGCCGGCTCGTTCCCGGACGGCGAGCGCGGGGGAGTGCGGCCGGCGTCCGGGGTTTTGGCCCGGCCGGACGAGGGGGACACGTCCGACCGGGAGTCTGTGGTGTGGATGGCCGTCACAGTGTCCGAGGGCGGCCAGGGGATCGCGCCCATGATGGGCCCCTCGTCGGCGCGGAGCAGATACTGGCGCTCCTGGCCGGCGATCTCGGGGGGCGCGAGGACTTCGGCCAGGGTCGGGGCGACGCCGGACGCTGGGGTCTGCGCGGAGGGCACCGTGCCGGTCAGGCGGACCGCTTCCGCCTCGTCCGGGTCCTGGGCGACGGCGGCGGCGTTCGCCGAGCCGCCGACGATACCGATGACGCGGGGACTGGTCTGGGTGCGGTGGCCGTTCAGCCACTGGACGCCGACCATGCCCGGGTACTCGGCCCGGATCTGCGGGCTCTCCGCGATGACGACGCCGCGGTGCCCATACTCGCGGTCGAAAACAGTGGTGCCCGGGGTGAAGGCCTCGGGCGGGATGCCCTGATGCTGGGTGGTCTCTACACTGGACATGAGTTCAGCTCCGATCTGGACTCGGTGCCGTCGGCTGTTCCCGCAGCCGGCGGCGTTTTCTTTGTCTGGCGTTCCGTCAGACGGCCTTGCGGCCGGCCGCCTTGTCGTGTGCCCGCTTCGAGCGGGACGTCGTGCGGAAGATGTCCGCGGGCTCCTCGGCCTGCTCCGCCAGGACCGGCGCGGGGGCCGGCTTCGGCTCGGCCGGCCGCTCCATGTGCTTCACCAGGGCATCGATCTGCGCCTGTGTGAACAGGACCTTCCCGCGGGAGCCCCGCGTGTAGGCCACCTCCCGACGCCGAACCAGCGCCCGGATCTCGTACTCCGTCACGTGCGGGCCGAGCTTCGCCGCCGTCTCCGCAGGGTCAAACAGTCGAAGATTCACGACGCCCTCCGTGCTTGGAAGTGTTCAGCGTGAGTTGTTTTAGTACTCACTTGGGTCAAAAAAAGATCCTCGACCCCGACCCCGAGAAATTTCGCGATCCTCAAGGCGGGCTCGGGCTCTAGGGTCTTCACGTCTCCGCGAACCAGGCGATTCATGTAGCTGTGCGACTTCCAACCCGCCTGCCTGGCGAGTTCTCGATTCGAGACCCCCTGCACGATCATGAGCCGCTGGAGCATCTTTCGGTCCCTGAGTTCCATCCAGAGATCTCCAATCACTGCGGTCCTTGCTTGCGACATCACCGTACTCCAATACAACTCGTTGTGTCCACTTTTCGAACTCATGATGCGTCGCCAGTGTCCACCCTGTCAACTGATCGCGCCCGCGTGCCCTCTGGTTCCGGCGTTCTGCGACTGGTCGTGTGTAGAGTTTCTGGTGTCCACTAGGGGCATGTGCGCTGTGTCCGCTCGCTTTGCCCCCAGCCGAACTCCCGGAAAGACTTCCGATCGTGAACAGCAACAATCCGCTCGGCGACCTGATCAGGTCCGCCCAGGAGGCTAACGGCTGGTCTGATCGAGAACTGGGGAATCGGGCGCACCGCTTAGGCCTCGACATCACCACGTCGAATTTCTCCCGCATGAAGAACCGCGGGATCGTCTCGATCAAGGGGAGCACGGTCAAGATGCTCGCCGAGGTGCTGCAGGTGCCGGAGGCCGAAGTCGCTCGTGCAGCTATGGCGAGCATGGGCGTGGACCTCCGTGCCGACACAACCTCCCTGGATGCTGCCGTTCACGCGTCAACGGAACTGAGCGCACGCGACCGCCAACTCGTCATGAGCCTGGTCGAAGCGATGCGCTCCACGCAGAGCGAGGGCACCCATGCCATGTCACGACACGACGACGAACAGCCAACCGGCGAGCGCGGGGGAGATGACCCGCCACGCCGTGGTGTTGGCGATGAACAGAAGATCCGGCCGGGGAGCCGCTGGGCTCCTCCAGTGGGGGAGCGGCGGATGCCGATTGACGTGATGATCGCCGGCGGCGCCGAGGATGAGCAGCCTGCTGCCCGGAATGTCCAGCGCATATCGGAGGACGACGAACCGCCGGCCCAGATCGCTGCCCACAAGCAGCCGCTTGGGCACGAGCTAACCCGGGACCAGTTCGACGAGGAGTACGGCGGGGCCGGAGAGGAATCTCAGGCGCCACCGGACGGAAGGTAGTCAGTTACTCAGGGATCAGGGGGGAACCATGTCTAACAATGCCGAATTCTTTGCAGCGCCTCAAACCGCTGCCGTCTTCAAGCACAAGCTGCTGCGGGACTATCTAACAGCCTGGGCGGCGAAAATGGGGAGCTGGGCCACGGACGTTGCGTTCGTAGATGGCTATGCGGGCGCCGGGCGATACGCAGGCGACGAGGAAGGTTCTCCGGCGATCGCGATGGAAGTTGCTCGCACGGCTGCGAAGGCTCGTGTGCGGTGTGTGTTCGTGGAGAAGTCGGCTGGCACTGCGGCCAAGCTTCGGGACGTCGTCGAGTCTGAAGGGCGAGGCGTCGATGTCGTTGGCCCCCTTCTCGGTTCCATCGAAGACCGCCTGGACGACGTGCTTGCGGCTATCGAGGGGCGTCCGTCCCTCTTCTTCCTGGATCCCTTCGGGACTGCGCTTGATCCGGACACGGTTGTGGAGCGGATCCTGATGCGCGGCAAAGTGTCAACCGAAGTGCTACTCAACTTCAGCCTGTCGGCAGTGTGGCGTATCGGCGGCCTGCTGCGCGATTGGGACGGCTCCGACTCGAGTCCAGCAGCGAAATCTATCGCTGCGGCTGACCGCTTCCTAGGCGGCGACTGGTGGCACGAGGACTTCAAGGACGCCCAACGGATTGCGGAAGAATCGGGCAACTACAGGCCCGCATCCATGGCAGCAGCAAGGGTCGCAAACCGCTACAGGGAGATGCTCACTGCACGCTCCGGCTATGAATCGCTTGCTGTTCCGATCCGGCGCCGCCGCAATACCGGCCCGATTTTTTCTCTGATGCTGTTCCACAAGCACAACGCCGCCAAGCTGCTCTTCGTCGACTCAGCGGCTCGGGCTCACAAGCGCTGGCGCGAGCAGGACTGGGAACAGTACGCAGAATCGGTCAAGGCCCCGGACGCGCTTTTCGATGTGGACCTCACGCCAGACTTCTTGAGGTCGGAAGCGGATCTCAAGGTCGCGGGCACAACCCATATCAAACAAGCGCTCCTGACCCAGCTCGAGCGGAATTCCGTCATCTCGCTGCCTTCGCACATCGAAGAGATCTACGGCCCATTTCTCGGGACCGCCGGCGAAGCCGAGCTGAAGGCCGCATGGAAGCAGCTGGCGGCGGAGGGAATCATCGCCAACCGCCGACCAGACAGGTGGTGGGATGCTGTCATCGCACGGAACTAGACCGCTACGGCAGGCGCCGGCATTTGATCCCAGGTCCGGCCGGCGAGCGCTCGTCCGTTCTGTTTGGGAGTGCGTCCGCCCCACTGCTTGAAGAAGAAGGGCACATCGGCGGCGAGGCACTGGTCGCGGATGTCCTCGACCCAGGCCTGCTCCATGGGGCGGTGGTTGGGTCCGGACTCGCCGCCGGCGATGACCCAGTGGATTCCGTCGAGCTCCAGGTTCGGCAGTGCGGTGAGCAGAGGCTCGCAGGAGAGGAACCGTACGGCCGCCGGCACCTCGCGGAGGTGGTCGATACGGTCGGTGACCGTGTGGTCCTCGACGGAGACGCCCATCCAGAGATTGGTCGGCCAGTCCAGCTGGTCGGCCAACCGGGCCATCCTGTGGGCGCGCTTCGTCAGCGCCTGGTAGGTGTGCTGTGGGGTCTCGCGAATGACGTCGAAGATGTCCCGGACGAAGGACAACGGGACCTTCGCATGGAAGAGGTCGCTCATCGAGTTCACGAACACGGTGCGCGGGGCCTTCCACCCGTACGGCTGGTCGAGGGCCGCGGGATGGATGGTCACGCCGAACCCTGGGCCGCTCGTCGCCGGGTTCCCGTCGTTCTGGTACTTCTCGGCGCCCATCGCCTTCAGGCGCTTCGCCAGGGCCAGGGCGTAGCAGTTATCGCACCCTGCGGCGACGCGGTCGCAGCCCGTGACCGGGTTCCAGGTGACCTCGGTCCATTCGATTGCCGACTTGTTGGCCATGGTGTTCCCCCTCGCGGTCAGCTTGCCATGCTACCCCCAAGCATCAGTCGAACATACGTTCGACATAATGTCACGTACCATCGCTAGCCTGTCGCCATGCCATGGGGGAGACTGGCCGCGCTGGGCAGCGCGCGCGTGATCTGGAGGAAGCCTGGTGCCGGCCTGCTTGGAGCGACGGACGGGCGATCCCGGATCTGGCTCGACCCGCGCCTGACCGAGACCGAGGCGCGCTGCGTCCTCGCCCACGAGCTCATCCACTTCGAGCTGGGCCACGACGGACCGCAACCCGAGGCCACCGAATGGGAAGTCCGCTGCCGGACCGCGTGCTGGCTCGTCCCACTCGAGGCCCTGCGCCGGGAGCTGCCGTGGGCGCGCGACTGCGCCGAGCTTGCCGACGCGCTCAACGTCACGCCCTGGGTGCTAGAGGACCGCTTCGCCTGCCTGACGCCGGGGGAGCGGGAGTCGCTCTCCAGCGTCGAGGTCCAGCCGCTGGCCTAGCCGAGCGCGTCGGCGGCGAGCTGGTCCGCGTTGTCCAGCAGGTGCCCATACGTGTCGACGGTGGTCTTGATGGTCTCGTGGCCCAATCGCACTTGGATCACGGGCAGCGGGACGCCGGCGGCGATCAACCAGGATGCGTGCGTGTGCCGCAGGTCGTGGGGCGCGGGCCGGACCTCGAGCGGATCCTCGTGGTCGGGGTGCGTGAGCCGGTTGACCATCGGCTGCCAGTACAGCTCGTGGAAGTGCCCGTTGTGCAGGGCCGTGCCGCCGGCACGCGCGAACACCAGGCCGTCCGGCCCGAGCGGGCGCAGCTGTGCGTCCATGGGCTCCACCAGGTACGAGGGGAGGACCACAGAGCGGCGGGACTTCGGGGACTTCGGGCCGCCGATCACGAATCCGCTGGCCCCGCGCTTCCACGCCCGCGTCACCTGCACGGTGTACCGGCCGTCGCGCTTGGGGATGTCCCGGCGCCGCAGCGCCGCGGCCTCCGAGTATCGCAGGCCCGACCCGGCCAGGAAGTGCACCAGAGTCGCGTACCGCGGCTCTATGGCCTCCGCGAGGACGTCGACCTGCTCCCGGGTCAGGAACACCGGCTCACGCGTCCTGGGCGCCGTCCTGGGTGCCCTGATCCCCACCGCCACGTTCTCGGCCGCCCAGCCCTGCTCCACGGCGTAGCCGAGCGCGCTGGAGAGCAGCGCGTGGACGTTCTTCTTCGACTTCGCCGACAGGTCCAGCGACTCCTCGAACCAATCCAGCACCTGCTGCCGGGCGAGCTTGTCCACGGGCCGGTGGCCCAGGTGCGGCTCGATGTGGTTGGCCAGCAGCCGGCGGTAGCGTCCGCGCGTGCCCGGCTCGATCCCGGTGAGCGAGTCGATGTGCCGGGCCACGACGTCGGCCACGGCCGGCGCCTTCGAGCGGTACTCCGCCGCGGCCTGCACGGCGAGCCGGAACGACTGGCCGTTGGCGTTCAGGAAGTCCCGGAGCAGCCGGGCCTCGTTCTCGTCGTCGAACGTGCGCGAGGTCTGCTTGCCCTCGTCCCGGTCCCGCCAGAGGACCTGGTACGCCCGGGTCCCATCGCGCCTGTCCATGATCCTGATGCTCGCCATGAACCGGGATACTAGCGACGCGATCAACCAATTTGGCGCATCCATCAACAAAGGCCCTAGCCAGATTGCTCTGACTAGGGCCTTTCTTGTGCGCGAGGGGGGACTTGAACCCCCACCCTCTATACGAGGACTAGCACCTCAAGCTAGCGCGTCTGCCTATTCCGCCACCCGCGCAGGTGGTCACTTTCGCATTGGCTCCGCCGGTTCCCCCGGCGTTCCCCCTGCGAAAGCAGCGAGTAAAACTCTAACACGACCTGCGGCGAAGTCCCAATTCCGCCCTCTTGCCGCTCTGGCTAGGCTGGACACGCACGGGCACACCAACGGAAGGGGACGCCATGGGCGAGGACCGGACGGCAGGCGGAGGCCCCGTCGCGGCCGACGAGGTCGTGGACATCTGCCGCGAGCTCATCCGCATCGACACGTCGAACTACGGCAACAACGACGCCCGCGGTGAGCGGGAGGCGGCCGAATACGCCGCCGGCCTCATGGAGGGCGGGGGGCTGGAGCCGCGCATCTTCGAGTCCGCTCCGGGGCGGGCCAGCGTCGTCGCCCGCATGGAGGGCACCGACCCCTCGCTGCCCGCGCTCGTGGTCCACGGCCACCTCGACGTCGTCCCCGCGGCGGCGGCCGACTGGAGCGTCGACCCGTTCTCGGCCGAGGTGCGCGACGGCTGCGTCTGGGGACGCGGGGCCGTCGACATGAAGGACATGGACGCGATGATCCTCTCCGTCCAGCGCCAAATGCACCGCGACGGCACGCCCCCGCGGCGGGACATCGTCTTCGCGTTCTTCGCCGACGAGGAGGCGGGCGGCGTCTACGGCGCGCGGCACCTGGTCGAAAACCACGCCGGGCTGTTCGAGGGAGCCACGGAGGCGATCAGCGAGGTCGGGGGGTTCTCCGCGACCGTCGGCGGACGCCGGGCCTACTTCCTGCAGACCGCCGAGAAGGGGATCGCCTGGCTCAAGCTCGCCGCTTCCGGGCGCGCGGGGCACGGCTCCCAAATCAACGACGACAACGCGGTGACGCGGCTCGCCGAGGCCGTGGCCCGGATCGGCAGGCACGAGTGGCCGATCGAGTACACCAAGACCACGCGCGCGTTCCTCGAGGCGATCTCGGACCTGACCGGCATCGAGTTCACGGAAGACGACCCGCAGGCGCTCCTTGACGAGCTGGGCACCGTCGCCCGCTTCGTCGGGGCCACGCTGCAGAACACGTCCAACCCCACGGCCCTGACCGCGGGCTACAAGCACAACGTCATCCCCGGGTCGGCCGAGGCGCTCATCGACAGCCGGACGCTGCCCGGCCAGGACGAACTCGTGCTGGAGACCCTGCGCGGCCTGGCTGGGGAGGGCATCGACATCACCGAGATCCACCGGGACCGCGCACTCGAGGTGCCCTTCGCCGGGGACCTGGTCGACTCGATGGTCTCCAGCCTCGCCGCGGAGGACCCCGACGCCGTCGTCCTGCCCTACATGCTCTCCGGCGGCACCGACAACAAGCACCTGGCCCGCCTCGGGATCACCGGGTACGGGTTCGCGCCGCTGCGGCTGCCGGAGGGCCTCGACTTCACCGGCATGTTCCACGGGGTCGACGAGCGGGTCCCCACCGACTCCCTGCGCTTCGGCACGCGGGTCCTGCACCGACTCCTGACCACCTACTGACCGACCCGAGAGGGGCCTCCATGACCGACATCCGGGACGTCCTCACCCCCGACCTGCTCGCGCGGGTCCGCGAACGCGCCGCCGGGTACGACGCCGAGAACGCGTTCTGCGCGGAGGACTTCGAGGAGCTGCGCTCGGCCGGGTACCTGCGCGCGATGTTGCCGGAGGCCGACGGGGGCCACGACTGGGGGCTGGCCCGGACGGCCGCGGCCCAGCGGCTTCTGGCCACGTATTCCCCGCCCACGGCGCTCGCCGTGAACATGCATCTGGTCTGGACCGGGGTCTGGCGGCTTCTCGCCGAACGCGGCGACGACAGGCTCGGGATGGTTCGCCGGTGGGTGGCCGACGGCGAGGTGATGGCCTTCGGCGTCTCCGAGGCCGGGAACGACCAGGTGCTCTTCGACTCGACTACGAAGGCCGAGCCCACGAGCGACGGCGGCTACGCGTTCACGGGCACGAAGGTCTTCACGTCGCTGTCCCCGGTGTGGACCCGGCTCGGCGTGTTCGGGAAGACGGACGCCGACGGCGGCGAGGCGCTCGTCCACGCATTCCTCCACCGCAACGCGCCGGGCGTCGAAGTCGGCTCCGACTGGAACACGCTCGGCATGCGGGCCACCCAGTCGAACTCGACGCGGCTCAACGGCGCCGTCGCCCCGGCCGAGTCCGTGCACAGCAGCCTGCCGGTCGGCCCGAACCCGGATCCGCTGGTCTTCGGGATCTTCGGCTCCTTCCTCACGCTGACGGCCTCCGTCTACGTCGGTGTGGCCGAGCGGGGCATGCAGCTGGCCGCGGAGTTGCCCGCGCGGCGCCGGTCGCTGAAGTTCGCGGGACGCCCCTACGACCAGGACCCGGACATCCGGTGGCAGGTCGCCGACGCCGGCCTCGAGGTCCTCGCCGTGGACGCGCTCCTGCGCCAGACGGCCGCGGACCTCGACGCGGTCGCCGACCACGGCCCCAGCTGGTTCCCACGCCTGGTCACGCTGCGCACGCGCGCCGGTGACGCTGCCCGGCGGTGCGCCGAGATCGCGCTGAAGGTCTCCGGCGGCGGGCAGTACTTCCGGGGCACCGAGCTCGAACGGCTCCACCGGGACGCCCTGGCCAGCCTCTACCACCCGTCGGACGCGGAATCCGCGCACTCTACGGTGGCCAACTGGCTCCTCGGCCCGCCGTCGCCGTAGTCCGGCTCAGCCGCGCGGGGGCAGGGTCCGCTCCACGCGCATGAGCCGCCGGCGCATCCAGAACTTCCGCACGCCGCCGAAGTACAGCAGGCTGCGCCTCAGCTCCCACTTGCCGTACTCGGCGTGCTCGATGAGGGCGCGGCGGGCCTCCGCCAGCGACTGGCCCGGATACACGGTGACGACGATGTATTCGAAGTCGCCCGACGGGTCGGTGAAGCGGTGGGGAACGGTGGGTGCTTTTTCCATCATGTCCTGTCCATTGTCCCTGTGGAGCGGGTAACGTCTAGCCCATGAGCATCGATCCCCGGGTGGCACTGGAGGCCCTGACCAACGCCTTGGGCGAACACCTCAACGCGGTCGCCGCGCGGCGGGGCGAGAACGACCCCGCCGTCGAGTCCGCGTTCCTCGCCGTGGCCGACGCGTTCGAGCAGTACGAGGACGCACTCTACGACGCCTACGGGGAGGTCACCCCGCTCGACCTCTACGACGACGAGGACGAGGACGAAGACGAGGAGTGGGGGGAAGAGCCCGCGGGGGACGAACTGGCCCAGGGGTGACGCCGCCGGCTCCCGCCGGGGCTGCCCGCCGGGCATGACGCGGCTCACCAGGGAGCGAATCGGGTCCCGCGCCCGGCGTGAAGTAGTGTCTCGGGTGTGAATTGGATCGAAGCCGCCCTGCTGGGCCTTGTCCAGGGCCTGACCGAGTTCCTGCCGATCTCATCGAGTGCCCACCTGCGCATCGTCGGCGAGTTCCTGCCGGACGCGCAGGACCCGGGCGCCACGTTCACGGCGATCTCGCAGCTGGGCACCGAGGCCGCCGTCGTCCTGTTCTTCTGGCGGGACATCGTGCGGATCATCAAGGCCTGGTTCGGGTCCCTGCGCGGCACGGTCGAGCGCAGCGACCCCGACGCGCGGATGGGCTGGTTCATCATCATCGGCAGCATCCCCATCGGTGTGCTTGGCCTGCTGTTCGAGGAGCAGATCGACTCGACGTTCCGCAGTCTCTGGATCACCGCCACGACGCTGATCGTCTTCGGCGTGATCCTCGCGGTCGCCGACACCATCGGCCGGCAGCAGCGCCGGCTGGAACACCTCACCGTCAAGCACGGCATCCTCTATGGCCTCGCCCAGGCGATGGCGCTCATCCCCGGCGTGTCCCGCTCCGGCGGCACCATCACCGGCGGCATGCTCCTCGGTTACACCCGCGAGGCGGCCACCCGCTACTCGTTCCTGCTCGCCATCCCCGCCGTCGTCGCCTCCGGCTTCTACAAGCTCGGCAAGGCGCTCACGGAGGACGGGCAGAGCGGGCCGTACGGGCTCGGCGAGACCATGCTCGCCACCGGCATCGCCTTCGTGGTCGGCTTCGTGGTCGTGGGCTGGCTGCTGCGCTACATCTCGACGCACAACTACCGGCTCTTCGTCTGGTACCGGATCGGCCTCGGCGCGGTCCTCTACATCCTGCTCGGCCTGAACGTCATCCAGCCGGTCTAGCCGCCGCCCGCTCCACCCCCCGCGAAAGGAACACCGTGCACGCTTGGCCCTCGCCGCGCATCCCCGACGTCCCCGGGTCGCCCGCCCCGCTGCGCATCCACGACACCGCGCTCGGCGGCACCGCCACGCCGGAGACCAACGGCGCCGCCAGCCTGTACGTGTGCGGAATCACGCCCTACGACGCCACGCACCTGGGCCACGCCGCCACCTACGTGGCGTTCGACCTGCTCGTGCGCCAGTGGCGGGACGCGGGCCTGGACGTCACCTACACGCAGAACGTCACCGACGTCGACGATCCGCTCCTCGAGCGGGCCGCCGCCACCGGCGCCGACTGGCGTGAGCTCGCCGAGGAGCAGACCGACCTGTTCCGGCGGGACATGGAGGCCCTGAACGTCATCGCCCCGGACCACTACGTCGGCGCGGTCGAGTCCGTGCCGTGGATCGTGCCGGTCGTGTCCGCGATGCTCGAGGACGGTCTCGCCTACCGGGTGCCTGGCACCGGCGGCGAGCCCGACGGCGACGTCTACTTCGACACCCGGGCCGCGGCCCAGGACGCCTGGGAGCTGGGCCGGATGAGCGGCTACGACCGCGACACGATGCTCGGGCTCTTCGGCGAACGCGGCGGCGACCCGGAGCGTCCCGGCAAGCGCGACGCGCTCGACCCTCTCCTGTGGCGGGCCGCGCGCGACGGCGAGCCGTCCTGGGACGGGGGACCCCTCGGGTCTGGCCGTCCCGGATGGCACATCGAGTGCTCCGTCATCGCCCGGCGGTTCCTGCCGGCCCCCTTTACGGTCCAGGGCGGCGGTTCTGACCTGGTGTTCCCGCACCACGAGTTCTCGGCCGGGCACGCGACGGCGTCCGACGGCCTGCCCCTTGCGAGCCACTACGTGCACACGGGCATGGTGGGGCTCGACGGGGAGAAGATGAGCAAGTCCCTCGGCAACCTCGTCCTGGTCTCGAAGCTGCGGGAGGCCGGCGAGGATCCGGTCGCCGTGCGCGCGGTGATCCTGGGGCAGCACTACCGCAGCGACTGGTTCTGGACCGACGAACTGCTCGCCCAGGCGCGGGGCCGCCTGGACGCGTGGCGCGCGCGGTTGGCCACGGCCACCGACGCGGACGCCCGGCGCCTGATCGAGTCGATCCGCGAGCGCCTCGCGGACGACCTCGACGCCCCCGGCGCCCTCGATGCGCTCGACGCCTGGGCCGCGTCCGAGGCCGAGGGCCCCGGCGCGGGATCCGCGGCCGACGCCGTCGCCGACGCCGTCGACGCGCTGCTGGGCCTGCGCCTGCGCTGATTCCGGGCCGGGCCGCCGCCCGACCGCGCGCACGCCGCGCGGGGCGGCACAGGGTCCGGCCCGGGTCGGGCGTGGGCTAGGCGGAGCCCGACGGGTCGGGACCGCCGCCCTGGTCCCGGCGCTTGAGGTACCGCTCGAACTCCCGGGCGATCGACTCGCCGGTGGCCTCCGGCAGGTCGGCCGCGTCCTGGGCCTGCTCCAGCTGCTCCACGTAGGCGGCGACCTCGGGGTCCTCGCCGGCGAGCTCGTTCACCCCGCGCTCCCATGCCTCCGCGTCCTCCACGAGCGTGTGCACGTCCAGGGCCACGTGCAGGACCTCCTCGAGGTGCCGCACCAGGGCCAGCGTCGCCTTGGGGGACGGGGACTGCCCCACGTAGTGCGGTACCGCAGCCCAGATCGACACCGTGGGCAGCCCGGCCGAGTCGGACGTCTCGGCCAGGACGCCCAGGATGCCGGTCGGGCCCTCGTACGTCGTCGTCTCGGCCGGCAGCAGCCGGCGGAGCTGCGGGTCCTCGCTCGTGACGCTCGCCGGGATGGGGCGCGTGTGCGGCACGTCGGCCAGCAGCGCGCCGACCAGCACCACCGCCTTGACGTTCTCCTCCTCGGCCCGGGTCAGCAGCTCCGCGGTGAACGCCTGCCAGCGGTACGTCGGCTCCACGCCGCGGACCAGCACGACGTCGACGGGGGCGCCGGGCAGGGACGTGCGGTAGAAGCGGGTCGTCGGCCAGCGCACGGTCCGCTTGCCGGCCGCCGTGCGCCGGATGGTGGGGCGGGAGAACTGGTAGTCGTAGTAGTCGTCGTCCGCGAGCTGCCCGATCTTCCGGGCGTCCCACTCGCGGGACAGGAGCCGCACCGCATCGCTGGCCGCCTCGCCGGCGTCGTTCCAGCCCTCGAACGCGACCACCATGATGGCGGGACGCTTCGCGCCCTCGCCGCCGTGGGTCTCGGCGACGATGTCGGTCAACGACTTGCGCTCCTCGAATTCCTCTGCCACGCCTCACACCCTAGCGCCCCGCCGCCCGGGCGCATCCCCGGCGGTAGAATCGGCCCCATGCCCACCCTCGCCGACGCCCCCGCCGACGACAGCCCCGCCATCGACCCTGCCACCGGACTGCAGGCGGCCCTGTGGGACATGGACGGAACCATCGTCGACACCGAGCCCTACTGGATCGCCGCCGAGAAGCGCCTCGTCGAGGAACACGGCGGCACCTGGACCGACGCCGACGCCCGCCGGCTGGTCGGACAGGCGCTGCCCACCAGCGCGGCCATGCTCCAGGACGCTGGCGTCCGCCTGGACATCCGGTCCATCATCGACGTGCTCAGCGCGTCCGTCCGCGCCGACGTCGCCCACACCGCCCCCTGGCGCCCGGGGGCCCGGGAGCTGCTCGCCGACCTCCGCGCCCACGGCGTGCCCTGCGTCCTCGTGACCATGTCCGAGGCGCCCCTGGCCGAGGCCGTGGCCGGGGCGCTGCCCGCCGGGACGTTCCGGTTCCTGGTCACCGGGGACGCGGTCGAGCGCGGCAAGCCCGACCCCGAGCCGTACCTGACGGCCCTGCGGGGACTCGCCCCCGAGGTGCCGGGACTCGTGGCCCACCGCGCCGTCGCCATCGAGGACTCCGCCCCCGGCATCGCCTCCGCCGTCGCCTCGGGGGCCACCACCATCGGCGTGCCGAACGTGGGCGCCGTCCCCGAGCCGGGCGGCTGGACGCGCTGGGAGACGCTCGCCGGCGCCACCGCGGCGCACCTCGACGCCCTGGTCCGCGCCGGCGGGCCCCGGTGAACCCGGGTCCCCGCCCGGCCCCGCCCGCGGGATCCGGCGGGCCCGAGGGGACCGGGGAGCCGCGCAGCGGGATCCCGCTCGGGCGGATCGGCGGCGTCCCGGTCTCGCTCGCGTGGTCCTGGTTCGTCATCGCCGCGGCCATCGTCGTCCTCTTCGGTCCGGAGGTCGCCCGGAGGCTGCCCGGGAGCGGGGCCACCGCCTACGCCGTCGCCCTCGCCTACGCGCTCCTGCTGCTGCTCTCCGTGCTCGCGCACGAACTGGCCCACGCGCTGGTCGCGCGGGCGTACGGCTGGCCCGGCGCCCGGATCGTCCTGACCCTCATGGGCGGGCACACCCAGTTCGGCAGCGTCAAGGCGACGCCCGGCAGCTCCCTCGCCGTCGCCCTCGCCGGCCCGGCCGCGAACTTCGCCCTGGCCGGAATAGCCACGGTGGTGCTGGCAGCGGCCGAACCGGCCGGCGCCGCGGGCCTGCTGCTCGTCTTCTTCCAGTACGCGAACCTGCTCGTGGCGATCTTCAACGTCCTGCCCGGGCTGCCCCTGGACGGCGGACGGCTCGTCGAGTCCGCCGTCTGGTCCGCCACCGGCTCCCAGGAGCGCGGCACCGTCGCGGCCGGGTGGGCCGGACGGGTCATCGTCGTCGCCCTCGTCGCCTACTTCGTCGTCCTGCCCTACGCCCTCGGGCGGTCGCCCGACCTGCAGTTGGCCATCATCGGCCTGCTGGTCTCGGCGTTCCTGTGGACCGGGGCGTCCCAGGCCATCGCGAACGCCCGGATGCGCCTCCGCCTGCCGCGGATCGCCGCGCGCGAGCTCATGGTCCCCGCCACCGGGGTCCCGGCGGGCTGGAGCGTCGCCGACCTCGATGCCCACGTCGGGCGCTACGGCGAACCGGTCCTGCTGACCGGACCCGGCGGCGCCCCCGAGGCCATCGTCGACTCCGCCTCCCTGCGGTCCGTCCCGGGCCCCCTGCGCGCCACCACGCCCGCGAGCACGGTGGCCAGGGCCCTGGCCCCCGGCGCCGTCGTCTCCGCGGAGGCCGCCGGCCGGGACCTCATCGACCGGCTCGCCCCGCTGGCCGGCAGCGAGTACGCCGTCGTCGACCCCGCCGGCCGCGTCGTCGGACTCCTCGTCCAGTCCGCCGTCGTCGCCGCGATCACCGGCAAGCGCCGCTAAGCGGCACCCCCAGACCATTCCCCACCAGAAAGACCGGAACCCATGACGCCCTCCGACACCGCCCACACGCCCACCGGGGCCTCGCGCCGCCGCGGCCCCTTCTCCGCCGGCGAGCGCGTGCAGCTCACCGACGAGAAGCGCCGGATCAACACGATCACGCTCGTTCCCGGGGGCGAGTTCCACACCCACAAGGGGGTGCTGGCCCACGACCTGCTGATCGGCAGGCCGGAGGGCAGCGTCGTCGAGAACACCACCGGGCACCGCTACCAGGCGCTGCGCCCGCTGCTGAAGGACTTCGTGCTGTCGATGCCGCGCGGCGCCGCCGTCGTCTACCCCAAGGACGCCGCCCAGATCGTGACCATGGGCGACATCTTCCCGGGCGCGCGCGTCGTGGAGGCCGGCGTGGGGTCCGGGGCGCTGTCCATCTCGCTGCTGCGCGCCGTCGGGGACCACGGCTACCTGCACAGCTTCGAGCGCCGCGAGGAGTTCGCCGAGATCGCCCGCGGGAACGTCGAGACGATCTTCGGCGCCGAGCACCCCGCCTGGGACATCACGCTGGGCGACTTCCAGGAGAAGGTCGTCGAGTCCGAAGAGCCGGGATCGGTCGACCGGGTGGTCCTGGACATGCTCGCCCCGTGGGAGTGCGTCGACGCCGTCGCCACCGTCCTGGCCCCCGGCGGGGTGTGGGTGAACTATGTCGCCACCGTCACGCAGCTCTCCCGCACGGCCGAGGCCATCCGCGCCGACGGGCGGTTCACCGAGCCCGACGCGTGGGAGTCCATGGTGCGCGGGTGGCACCTCGACGGCCTCGCCGTGCGGCCCGACCACCGCATGGTCGCCCACACCGGCTTCCTCATGACATGCCGGCGGCTCGCCGAGGGGGCCCGCGGGATCCCCGGCAGCAAGCGCCCCAAGTCGACGGAGTTCGCCGAGGCCGATGTCCGGGCCTGGACCCAGGGCCACGAGCCCGAGGCCTGGACGCCCGAGGCGATCGGCGAGCGCGGCGTCTCGGACCGCAAGCTGCGCCGCGCCGGGCGCGATGCGGCGCCGCACCCGCTGCTCGGGGCGGGCGACGACGGCGGCGCCCGGGCGGACGACGGCGCCGGGGACGGCGGCCGTCCCGCCAGCCCGGAGGCCGACCCGCAGTAGCCCGGCCGGCGTGGGCGGGCCGGTATCGAGACGACCCGCCGCGGACGACACGACCCGCCGCGGACGAGGCCACCCTGCATATCCGGTCTCCTCGCCCGCGGGGGGTCGTCTCGCGGCAGCCACCCGTCCGCCATGCGGACGCGCGACACGCCGGGGTGGCGGTGGGGTCGGCGCTGGCTACGATGGCTGTACGGGGCCCGGGATGGGGTCCCAGTCACGGGAGGTGCCGATGTCGATGGAACCGAAGCCGGAGGGAACGGGGCCCGGCGCCGAGCCGGGCGGGCGCGAGGAGCGCCTCGCCGCGCAGCTCGCCGCGGCCGAGCGGCAGCTGAACGTGCTCCGGGACAAGTCCCGGAACCTCGACCGGCAACTGGGGACCGCCACGGCCAACAACCAGCGGCTCGTGGCCATGCTCGAGCGGACGCGCGAGGAGATCGTCACGCTCAAGGCCGCCCTCGACAAGGACGGCGAGACCCCCTTCAGCTACGGGACCATCGTCGCCATCAACCCGAAGGGCGCCCCGGCCAAGGGCACCGCGATCGCCGCCGCCGGCGGGCAAAGCGTCGACATCGTCCAGGGCGGACGCAAGCTGCGCGTCGCCGTGTCGCCGCTGCTGGACTTCAAGCTCCTGGCCGTGGGGCAGGAGGTCCTGCTCAACGAGTCGCTCACGGTCGTCGCCGGCCTCGGCTTCGAGCAGGCCGGGGACCTGGTCGCCGTCAAGGAGGTGCTCGACGACGGGCGCGTCCTGGCCGTGGGGCGCGCGGACGACCAGAAGGTCGTGCGGCTGGCCGCGCCGCTGCTGCAGGAGAAGGTGCGCGTGGGCGACACGCTCGCCGTCGACCCGCGCACCGGGCTGGCCGTGGAGCGGGTCCACCTGTCGGACATGCAGTCCCTCGTCCTCGAGGAGGTCCCGGACATCTCCTACGCGGACATCGGCGGACTGGGGCCGCAGATCGAGCAGATCCGCGACGCCGTCGAGCTCCCGTTCCTGCACGCGGACCTCTACCGCGAGCACGGGCTCACCGCCCCGAAGGGCATCCTCCTCTATGGGCCCCCCGGGTGCGGCAAGACGCTCATCGCCAAGGCCGTCGCCCACTCGCTCGCGGAGCGGACCGCGGAACTGCGCGGGGAGAGCGGGGCCCGCAGCTACTTCCTGAACATCAAGGGCCCGGAACTGCTGGACAAGTACGTCGGCGAGACGGAGCGCCACATCCGCCTGATCTTCGCCCGGGCGCGCGAGAAGGCCACCGGCGGCAACCCGGTCGTCGTCTTCTTCGACGAGATGGACTCCCTGTTCCGCACCCGCGGGACCGGGGTCTCCTCCGACGTGGAGACCACGATCGTCCCGCAGCTGCTCAGCGAGATCGACGGCGTCGAGAAGCTGGACAACGTGATCGTCATCGGGGCCTCCAACCGGGAGGACATGATCGACCCGGCCATCCTGCGCCCGGGCCGCCTCGACGTGAAGATCAAGGTCAAGCGCCCGGACGCCGAGGGCGCCGCGGAGATCTTCGGCAAGTACCTGGTCGACTCGCTGCCCCTGCACCGGGACGACGTCGCCGAGCACGGGGGCGACCCGCACGCGACGATCCAGGCCATGATCCGGCGCACCGTGGAGGCCATGTACGCCACGGTCCCGGAGAACGAGTTCCTCGAGGTCACGTACGCCAACGGCGAGACCGAGACCCTCTACTTCAAGGACTTCAACTCTGGGGCCGTGATCCGCAACGTCGTGGACCGGGCCAAGAAGACCGCCATCAAGGAGCTGCTGACCACGGGGGAGCGGGGCCTGCGCATCGACCACCTGCTCGGCGCCGTCGTCGACGAGTTCCACGAGCACGAGGACATGCCCAACACCACCAACCCCGACGACTGGGCGCGCATCTCCGGGAAGAAGGGGGAGCGGATCACCTACATCCGCACCATCATCCAGAGCAAGGGGGAGGCGGGCTCGGGCCGCTCCATCGATGCCGAGGGGCACGGCGGGCCCTACGAGAACACGGGGCAGTACCTGTGACGGTGCGCCGCGTCGTCGGGCTCGAGACCGAATACGGGATCCTCGCGCCGGGACGCGCCGGCGCGAACCCGACCGTGCTCTCCGCGCAGGTGGTCAACGCGTACGCCGCCGTCGTCCGGCGCGGCCGCGGGCCGCTGGCCGGGACGCGCTGGGACTTCTCGGACGAGTCCCCGCTCGCCGACGCGCGCGGCTGGACCGTGCCCCGGGTGCAGGCCCACCCCTCCCAGCTGACCGACGAGGCGCGGGAGCTCACCGCCGAGGAGGTCGCGCTGGCCGGCGGCGACGCCCGGGCCGGCGAGACCCTGTACACGGAGGACACGCGCGACGAGCACGTCCTGATGAACATGGTGCTCGGCAACGGGGCCCGGCTCTACGTGGACCACGCGCACCCG
Organism: Arthrobacter paludis; assembly: GCF_056782315.1. Lineage (NCBI taxonomy): Bacteria > Bacillati > Actinomycetota > Actinomycetes > Micrococcales > Micrococcaceae > Arthrobacter > Arthrobacter paludis. The sequence goes on along the minus strand of NZ_JBXAEW010000010.1, from coordinate 66,213 downwards.
GAGTACTCGTCCCCGGAGACGACCGGGCCGCTGGACGCCGTGGTCCACGACCAGGCCGGGGACGCCGTGATGCTGGCGGCGTCCCGCCGGATCGCCGAGGGCGGCGAGACGGTCCTGCTGTACAAGAACAATACGGACAACAAGGGCGTCAGCTATGGCGCGCACGAGAACTACCTGGTCCCGCGGGACGTGCCCTTCGACGCCATCGCCGCGGCGCTGCTGCCCTTCTTCGCCACCCGGCAGGCCTTCTGCGGGGCCGGCCGCGTGGGGCTGGGCGTCACGGGCCGCGAGCCCGGGTTCCAGATCAGCCAGCGGGCGGACTTCTTCGAGGCCGAGGTGGGGCTCGAGACGACGATCCGCCGCCCGCTGGTCAACACCCGCGACGAGCCGCACGCCGCGTGGGACAAGTACCGGCGCCTGCACGTGATCGCCGGGGACGCCAACCTGGGCCAGGTCTCGACGTACCTGCGGATCGGTACGACGGCCCTCGTGCTCGCACTGGTCGAGGCCGGGCGCGCGCCCCAGCTGGCCCTGCGCCACCCGGTCGGCGCCGTGCAGCAGGTCAGCCACGACCCGACGCTCACCCGCACCATCGAACTCGCCGACGGCCGGCGGGCCACGGCGCTGGACATCCAGCAGGCCTACCTGGACGCCGCCCGCGCCCTGTGCGCGGACACCGGGGCGGACGCCGAGGGGCAGACCGCGGACGTGCTGCGGCGCTGGCAGGCGGTGCTGGACACGCTGCGCCGCGACGTCGCGGCCGCGGCCCGGCAGGTCGACTGGGTCGCGAAGCTGCAGCTCATGGAGGGGTACCGGCAACGCGGCGGGCTCGCCTGGGACGACCACCGGATCGCGCTCATGGACCTGCAGTGGGCCGACATCCGGCCCGAGAAGGGCCTCTACCACCGGCTGGTGGCCCGCGGCCTGATGGAGACCCTGGTGCCGCCGGAGCGGATCGCCGCCGCCGTGTCGGAGCCGCCGGCGGACACGCGCGCCTACTTCCGCGGCCGCGCGCTCACGGAGTACCCCGACGACGTCGTCGGCGCCAGCTGGGATTCCGTGATCTTCAGCGTCCCCGGCCGCCCGGGCCTGGAGCGGGTCGCCATGATGGAGCCCCTGCGCGGCACCCGCGACCTGGTGGGGCCGCTGTTCGACGCCCGCCACGACATCGGCGACTTCGTCGACCGGCTTCGCCGCGGGCGGAAAGAGGCATAGGTGGTGCGCCGCGCCACAGGTGGCAAGATGGGAACACGGCGGCACCCGCCGCGGTAGCGAGACCAGGAGGACCCCATGGCCCAGGAACAGTACCGGTCGGAGCCCACCGAGCAGCGCCAGGACGAGGAGGACGCCGGCGCGCCGGCCCCCGCCGCCCCGTCCGCCGAGGCGCAGGCCCAGTCGCAGGCCACCGACGACCTGCTCGACGAGATCGACGGGGTCCTCGAGCAGAACGCCGAGGAGTTCGTGCGCGGGTTCGTGCAGAAGGGCGGCCAGTAGGTGGAGTTGCCCGCGGGTCCGTCCTTCGTCGAGTACCTGGCCCGGGAGCGGCCCGAGCTGCTCCCGGCCGCGCCCGGCGCCGAGTCCGGCGAACAGCGCCACGCGACCACGATCGTCGCCCTCGAGTACGCGGGCGGCGTCGTGATGGCCGGCGACCGCCGGGCGACGATCGGCAACGTGATCGCGAGCCGGCACATGGAGAAGGTGCTCCCCGCGGACCGGTACTCCGTCGTGGGGATCGCCGGGTCCGCGGGCACCGCCCTGGACATGGCGCGGCTGTTCCAGGTGGAGCTGGAGCACTACGAGAAGATCGAGGGCACGCTGCTCAGCCTCGACGGCAAGGCCAACCGCCTGGCCTCGATGGTCCGGGCCAACCTCGGGCTGGCCATGCGGGGTATGTCGGTCGTCCCGCTGTTCGCCGGGTTCGATCCGGGCCGGGGAGTCGGGCGGATCTTCTCCTTCGACATCACGGGCGGGCGCTACGAGGAGATCGAGCACCACAGCATCGGCTCGGGCTCCGTCTACGCGCGCGGGGCCCTGAAGAAGCTGTGGCGTCCGGCCCTCGAGCGGGACGCGGCAGTGAGGATCGCGGTCGAGGCGCTCTACGACGCGGCCGACGACGACTCCGCCACGGGCGGGCCGGACCTGGTCAGGCAGTTGTGGCCGGTCGTGTACACCGTGGCCGAGCCCGGGGCGCAGCGGGTGCCCGAGGACGAGTTGGCCGCCGTCGCGGCGGCCATCGTGGCGGACCGCTCCGCCGCGGGAAGGGAGGCCTAGGTGACGGCGCAGTTCTACGTCTCGCCCGAGCAGCTGATGAAGGACCGGGCGGACTTCGCCCGGAAGGGCATCGCCCGGGGCCGTTCCGTCGTGGTGCTCAGCTGCGCCGACGGGATCGCGTTCGTGGCCGAGAACCCGTCGAGCTCGCTGCGCAAGACCGGCGAGATCTACGACCGGATCGGCTTCGCCGCGGTCGGCAAGTACAACGAGTTCGAGTCGCTGCGCCAGGCCGGCGTCCGGTACGCCGACACGCGCGGCTACTCCTACGACCGCGGGGACGTGACCGGGCGCGGGCTCGCGAGCGTCTACGCGCAGAGCCTCGGGGCGGTGTTCACGGCCGACAGCAAGCCGTTAGAGGTCGAGCTGGCCGTCGCCGAGGTGGGGGAGGACCCGGCGGCCGACCACCTGTTCCGGCTCACCTTCGACGGCTCGATCTCCGACGAGCGCGGCAGCGTCGTGATGGGCGGGGAGCCCGGGCCCATCGCGGAGGCGCTCTCCGGCGTGCCGGCCGGGCGGGACCCCGCCAGCGCGGGCTTCGCCGAGGCCGTCGCCGCGGCGGCGCGGGCCCTGCCAGCCATGTCGGCCGACGGCGCCGGGCCGGCCCTGCTGGAGGTTTCCGTCCTGGACCGGGACCCGCTGGCGCTGCGCGGGTCGCGGCGCGCGTTCCGGCGCATCGCCGACTCCGAGGTCGCCGCGATGCTCGCCACGGGCGGGGCGTAGCGTGGACCGGCGGATCTTCGGCATCGAGACCGAGTACGGCATCGCGTACTCGGCCCCGGGGGCGCGCCCGCTGACCCCCGAGGAGGTCGCGCGCTACCTGTTCCGGAAGGTCGTGGCCTGGGGGCGCAGCTCCAACGTCTTCCTCACCAATGGCTCGCGCCTCTACCTCGACGTGGGCTCGCACCCCGAGTACGCGACCGCGGAGTGCGACGACGTCGTCCAGCTGATCGTGCACGACCGCGCCGGCGAGGCGGTCCTGGACGAGCTCGCGGCCGGCGCCCAGGAGCGGATGCGCGACGACGGGTTCAACGGGTCCGTCTACCTGTTCAAGAACAACACCGACTCCGCCGGGAACTCGTACGGGTGCCACGAGAACTACCTCATCCCGCGCCGCCTGGAGTTCACCCGGCTGGCGGAGGCCCTGATCCCGTTCCTGGTCACCCGGCAGCTGTTCGCCGGGGCGGGGAAGGTGCTGCCGGTCGACGGCGAGCACCGTTACGCGTTCTCGCAGCGCGCGGACCACGTCTGGGAGGGCGTCTCCTCGGCGACGACCCGGTCCCGGCCGATCATCAACACGCGCGACGAGCCGCACGCCGACGCCGAGTTCCACCGCAGGCTGCACGTCATCGTCGGGGACTCCAACATGTCCGAGACGACGCAGCTGGTGAAGGTCGGGGCCACGGACCTGATGCTGCGCATGATCGAGGCCGGGACGATCCTGGGGGACCACCGCCTCGAGAACCCGATCCGCAGTATCCGCGAGATCTCGCACGACACGACCGGCCGCACCCCGGTGCGCCTGGCGAACGGCCGGACCATGACCGCCCTCGAGCTGCAGGAGTCCTTCTACGCGAAGGTCGAGGATTTCGTGGCCCGGGAGGGCGCGCACACGCCGCACGTACCGCGGGTGATGGACCTGTGGCGGCGTGCCCTGGAGGCCGTCTCCGCCGGGGACCCGTCCCGGGTGGACACGGAGATCGACTGGGCGATCAAGCACCGGCTGATCGAGGAGTACCGCCAGCGGCACGGGCTCGAGCTCTCGAGCCCCCGCATCGCCCAGCTGGACCTGACCTACCACGACATCTCGCCGTCCCGGGGGCTGTTCCGGATGCTCGAGGCCCACGGCAGGGCCGCGCGGATCACGGACCCGGCGGACGTCGAGCGGGCCCGGGAGGTGCCGCCCCAGACCACCCGCGCCAAGCTGCGCGGGGACTTCGTGCGGGACGCCCGGGCCGCCGGGCGGGACTTCACGGTGGACTGGGTCCATCTGAAGCTCAACGACCATTCGGGGCAGACGGTCCTGTGCAAGGACCCGTTCGCGCACGAGGACCCGCGCGTCGAGCACCTGCGCTCGCTGCTGTAGCGCCCCGCCGGGCCGGCCGGGACGATGCGCGTCCGGCACAGGGGCCTCACAGCAGTGCCCCCTAAACTGGAAGCCCCGGCGCGCTGATGACCCTGGTCCCGCGCGCGCGGGCACCACACCGACGACGAAAGCTGGACACGTGCGCAAGATCCTGGCCACCGCGCTCGCCGCCGGGCTGCTCCTGACGGGATGCAGCGCGGAGCCGAGCAAGACCTCGGGCGACGCCGCCCCGCTGAGCTCGATCGAGATCAAGCCCGGGGCCGACGACAACACGGCCCCGACGGTCGAGTTCGACACGCCCCTGGTGGCCACCGCCCCGGGCGCGGCCGTCGTCAAGGAGGGCGACGGGCCGGTCATCGAAGCCGGCCAGAACGTGCAGTACAAGCTGGCCGGCTACAACACGGAGGACGGATCCGAGCTGGGCAACCTGTTCTCCGAGCCGCCGCAGGTCCTGTCCATGACAGAGGAGATGAAGTCGCTCGACCCGGAGATCTACGACGTCCTGGTCGGGGCCAAGGTCGGCTCGTGGGTCGCGTACGTCCGCCCGGTCGAGGACCCCGCGGGCCAGGACGGCGGGGCGTCCGGTTCGGCCGCGCCGTCGGAGGAGTCCGGTTCCGCCGCGCCGTCCGAGGGTTCCGCCAGCCCCTCGCCCGAGCCCGCGAAGGCGGAGCAGGTGGTGATCCTCAAGGTCGTCGGTGCCGAGAACATGCCGGAGCCCGCGAAGGTCCTGGGCCAGGACGAGGTGAAGAAGCTCGCGGACGAGGGCCGGCTGCCGACCGTGGAGTTCGCGCAGGACGGAAACCCGACGATCACCATCCCCGAGTCCGAGGAGCCGGGCGGCCTCGCCGTCGAGGTCCTCGAGGAGGGCACCGGCAAGACCGTCAAGGAGTCCGACACGGTCACCGCGCACTACGAGGGCGTCCGCTGGGAGGACGGCAAGGTCTTCGACTCCAGCTACGACCGCGGGGAACCTGCCGCGTTCCCGCTGACGCAGGTCATCGAGGGGTGGACCAAGGGCCTGGCCGGGCAGAAGGTCGGCTCGACCGTCATGCTCACCATCCCCGGGCAGATGGCCTACGCGCAGTCGCCGTCCGGCCCGCAGGGTACGCTCGTCTTCGTTGTCGAGATCAAGTCCGCGGAGCCCGCGGCCTCCAACTAGGCCCCAGAAAGGACCACCATGTCGTTTGGCAAGCGCGAGTACGACCGCACCAAGCCGGAGATCGAGTTCCCCGGCGACACCCCGCCCTCCGAGCTCGTCATCGAGGACGTCGTCGCCGGCGACGGCCGCGAGGTCGCCCCGGGCGACACCGTCTCCGCCCACTACGTCGGCGTGGCCTGGTCCACGGGCGAGGAGTTCGACGCGTCCTGGAACCGGGGCACCCCGCTGGACTTCCGAGTGGGCGTCGGCCAGGTCATCCAGGGCTGGGACCAGGGCCTGGTTGGCATGAAGGTCGGCGGCCGCCGCCGCCTGGAGATCCCGCCGCACCTGGCCTACGGGGAGCGCGGCGCCGGTGGCGCCATCGGGCCCAACGAGACGCTGATTTTCGTCGTCGACCTCGTCGGCGTCCGCTGACCCCACACGACCGCCGCGGGCGGCGCACCCCCGAGGGGGTGCGCCGCCCGCGGCGTAGTAACGTACAAGCGTGCCTGAACAGCGACCCGACGCCCCGACGCGCACCGAGAAGCTCGTCAGCCTGACCTACGCGCTGATGGCCCGACGCCGCGGCTATACGCGCGCCGAGCTCCGCCGCATCGTCGACGACTACAAGGGGCTCGGGGACGAGGCCTTCGAGCGGAAGTTCGAGCGCGACAAGGACGACCTGCGCGGCCTCGGCGTGCCGATCGAGACCGTCGACGGAGACTCCGGCGAGGAGACCCGCTACCTCGTCCGGCCCGAGCGGTACCGGCTGCCCGAGGTCTCGTTCACCGCCGGGGAGGCCCTCGCCGTCGGCCTCGCCTCGCGCGTCTGGAAACACCCGGCCCTCGGCTCCGCGGCGGCCCGGGCCGCCGCCCGGCTGCACGACGGCGCGGCCGACGCCGGCTCCACCGGCGCCTACGCGGCCCGGCTGGACACCACCGACCCCGCCTTCGAGGTGCTCCTGCGCACCGTCTGGGAGCGCGTACCCGTCGAATTCGGATACCGCACCGTCGGTGGCGGCGAGTCCCGCCGCCGCGTCGACCCCTGGGGCGTGGGCCACCGGTTCGGCCAGTGGTACCTCGTCGGGCGCGACCGCGACCGGGACGCCGAGCGCGTGTTCCGGCTCTCGCGCATCACCAGCGCCGTCGCCCGCCTGGGCGGCCACTTCGAGCGGCCCGCGGGATTCAGCGTCGGCGCGGCGCTGGACCGGCTCGACCCCGGGCACGCCCCGCACGCCGCCACGGTCGAGCTCGACGCCGGACGGGGGCTGCAGGTGCGCGCCCGCTACGGCGCAGGCCAGCGGGCCAGGCCCGGGACCGCCCCGGGGCGCGAGCGGATCACGCTCCACTACCACGACGCCGAGGCACTCGGCGCGGACCTGGCCGCCCTCGGACCCGTGGCTTGGGTCGCCGAGCCGGGCGAGGTGCGCGACGCCGTCGTCCGGCGCCTGGCCGCGGCCCGCGACGCCCAGCGCGCCCCCGTGCCCGCCTACGACCTGGACCGCCGGCGCGGCGGGGGCCGTCCGCCCGCGACCGCCGTCGTCGCGCGGGCCCTGGACCTCATCGCGTACGTCGTCGGGCAGGGCGTCGCGGACCTCGACGAGACGGCCGCACGGTTCGGGATCAGCAAGCGCGCGCTGATGAAGGACCTGTCGACGATCAGCCTCTCCGGGATCCCCAACGGACTGCCCGACGAGCTGATCGACGTCGATTGGGACGAGAACACGGTCACGATGGCCAACGCCGAGGGGCTGGCGGCCCCGATGCGGCTGAACCTGACCGAGGCGTCCACGCTGATCGTCGGGCTGCGTGCGCTGCTCGACCTCCCGGCGGAGCATCCCGGCGCGGCGCGCTCCGCCCTGGAGAAGCTGCGGCGGGCGGCCGGGGAGTTCGCCGGGATCGACGACCTCGTGGCCGCGCGCCTGGCCTCCGGCGAGGCGCCGGGGCACCTGGCCACGCTGCGCGAGGCCGTCGCCGGGCGGCGCGTGCTGCGCCTGCGCCACCTGAACCCCGACACCGACCGGGCCACCGAGCGCGACGTCGAGCCGGTGCGCCTGCTCGAGGACTCCGGCCGCACCTACCTGCAGGCCTGGTGCCGCGCCGCCGGCGCGGCCCGCAACTTCCGCACCGACCGAATCCTCGAGGCCGCGGCCACGGGGGAGACCTACACGGAGGACCGGGACCGGCACGGCTCGATGCAGGAGACCCTGTACGTGCCGGGAGAGGACGATGCGACGGTGGTCCTGCGCTTCGCGGAGCGCCTGGTCCCGCTGGCCGAGGACTTCGCCCCGGCCCGGACGGACGCCGACGGCAAGGCGCTCGTCGCCGAGGTGCGCATTGCCGAGCCCGCCATGCTCCGCGGGCTCGTCGCGCGCCACGGCGGCGCCGTGACGGTCCTGGCCCCGGACGACGCGGTCCGGGCCGTGCGCGGGTGGCTGGACGCGGCGCTCGCACCGTACGGGCCGCCCGGCCCCACCGACACGCCGCCGGCCCGTTCCGGCGGAACGAAGGAGAACGCATGATGCCCTGGTGGTTCTGGGTCCTGCTGTGGCTGGCGCTGGCCGCCGCGAGCGGCGCCTTCCTGCTCTACTGCGGGTTCCGGCTCTTCCGCGGGTTCACCGCGCTGGCCGACGACGCCGGGCGGTCGCTCGACGCACTCGCGATGCCGGCCCCTGGGCCCGCCGGACGCGGGGCGGGGTCCGATCCGGCGTCCGCCCCCGCGGACCCGCAGGCCGGCGACCGCCTGCCCGCCGGCTACGACGCGGTGTTCGCCGACCCCGACCGCCTGCGCGGCCGGAAGGAGGCGGCTTCGGACGCGCGGCGGCTGGCCCGGCGAGAGCGGCGGGTCGCGGCCAAGCGGGCCGCCGGCCGGCCGCAGCGCTGGTCCGACGTGTTCGACGAGGAGTAGGTGGCGCCCGGTTGACGGGCCGGTGAACGGATCGTGCGGGCCCGCGTGGGGCGGGTGCCCGCGGCGGGGCTTGACGTAGACTTGAATCCAACGAAAGGAATCCCATGGGTGGTCTGCAGGGATGGCATCTGGTCATCATCATTGTTCTGGCGCTGCTGCTTTTCGGCGCGCCCAAGCTCCCGGGCCTGGCCCGTTCGATCGGCCAGTCGCTGCGGATCTTCAAGTCCGAGGTCCGCGAGATGAAGGACGACGACAAGCGCGACAAGGACGCCACCGGCGAGACCGTTGAGGGCAAGATCGTCGATCCGGACCGCCGCGACCCCCAGGCGTAGGCGCCCGTGGCGGCACATTCGGGGCGCAAGTCCAATCCCGAGGGGAGGATGGCGCTCAAGGAGCACCTGATCGAGCTGCGCAATCGCCTGCTCATCTCGCTGGTGGCACTGCTGCTGGCGACGATCGGGGGCTTCCTGCTCTACCGGCCCGTCATGGAGCTGCTGCTCGTGCCCATGACGGAGCACGGGGGCGTGGCGAACTTCAACAGCGCGATGTCGCCGTTCGACGTCATGATCAAGGTCTCGGTGTTCCTGGGCCTGATCATGGCCAGCCCGGTCTGGCTCTACGAGCTCTGGGCGTTCATCGTCCCGGGGCTCAAGAAGCGCGAGAAGCGCACCGCGCTGGCATTCATCGGGGCGGCCCTGCCGCTCTTCCTCGGCGGCATCGTCCTCGGGTACTGGGTGCTCCCGCACGCCCTGATGTTCTTCATCGGCCTCACGCCAGAGGGCGCGGTGAACTACATCGGCATCGACGTCTACCTGCCCTTCGTGCTGCGCCTGCTGCTGGCCTTCGGGCTGTCGATGATCGTGCCCGTCCTCATGGTGGGACTGAACCTCGTCGGGATCCTGCCCGGCAGGCTCATCGTCAAGCACTGGCGCGTGACGGTCTTCCTGATCTGCCTCGTGGCGGCCATGGCCGCCCCCGGCGGCGACGCGCTGACCATGTTCGTGTTGGCCGGGCCCCTCCTGGTGCTCTTCGCGGCGGCGACCGTGTTCTGCCTGGCCAACGACAAGCGCCGAGCCAAGCGGTCTGCCGCCCTCGAGGAGGAGAACGCGCGCGCCGCCGCCGGCCACGGCAGCGATATTGGCCGCCCCACCGATGCCGATAGCCTGTAGGGGACCAGTACCGCACACCGACACCATCCGGAAGGAGCGGCGCACATGGGCTCTCCTGCCGAACAGTACGCGGCCTTCAAACAGCGCGCGGCCGAGGCCAAGACCCGGCTGCACGGATTCCGCCAGACGCTCGGCTTCGAGCTCGACGCCTTCCAGGTCGACGCGTGCCGCGCCGTCGAGGAGGGCAAGGGCGTCCTGGTGGCCGCCCCGACCGGCGCGGGCAAGACTGTCGTCGGCGAGTTCGCGATCCACCTGGCGCTCGAGCGCGGCCTGAAGGCGTTCTACACCACGCCCATCAAGGCGCTGAGCAACCAGAAGTACACGGACCTCGTCGAGCGCTACGGCCCGGCCCGGGTCGGACTGCTCACGGGCGACACGAGCATCAACGGCGAGGCCGAGGTGGTCGTGATGACCACCGAGGTCCTGCGCAACATGCTGTACGCGGGCTCCGAGACGCTGGGCGGGCTCGCCTACGTGGTCATGGACGAGGTCCACTACCTGGCGGACAAGTTCCGCGGGGCCGTGTGGGAGGAGGTCATCATCCACCTGCCCGAGTCGGTGCAGGTGGTCTCCCTGAGCGCGACCGTCTCCAACGCCGAGGAGTTCGGCGGCTGGCTGGACACCGTCCGCGGCGACACGGAGGTGGTCGTCTCCGAGCACCGGCCCATCCCGCTGTGGCAGCACGTCATGGTGGGCGGCCGCCTCTACGACCTCTTCGCCGGCGAGGTCTCCTTCGACGAGGCCGCGGACGACGACGACGCCGGGGCCCGGGACGTCGCCGTGAACCCGGAGCTGCTCAAGCTCGCGCAGCGGGACCTGAACCGGGGCTTCCGCGGCGGGGTCCACCGCAGCCGGGGGCGGGGCCGCGGGCGCAGCGGCCGGCCGGCCCCCACCCGCTACGAGCCGCCGGCGGAGCGGCACCGCATCAGCCGTCCGGAGATGGTGCTGTCCCTGGACGCCGCGGGCCTGCTCCCGGCGATCGTCTTCATCTTCTCCCGCAAGGGCTGCGACGCGGCCGTCGGCCAGTGCGTGCGCGCCGGTCTGGCCCTCACCACCCGGGCGGAGGCCGCGGAGATCGAGCGCGCCGTCGACGACGCCGCCCGCGAGCTGCCACCCGAGGACCTCGAGGTCCTCGGCTTCTGGTCCTGGCGGGAGGGGCTGACCCGCGGCTTCGCGGCCCACCACGCCGGCCTGCTGCCCGTCTTCAAGGAGGTCGTCGAGAAGCTCTTCGCGGACGGGCTCGTCAAGGCGGTCTTCGCCACGGAGACCCTGGCCCTCGGCGTGAACATGCCGGCGCGCTCGGTGGTCCTCGAGAAGCTCGAGAAGTTCAACGGCGAGTCCCACGTGACCATCACGGCGGGGGAGTATACCCAGCTCACCGGACGGGCGGGGCGCCGGGGCATCGACGTGGAGGGCCACGCGGTGGTCCTGTGGCAGCCCGGCACGGATCCGGCCGCGGTCGCCGGCCTGGCCTCCCGACGCACCTACCCCCTGAACTCCAGCTTCCGGCCCACCTACAACATGAGCCTGAACCTGTCCGCCCAGTTCGGGCGGGGCCGCGCCCGGAGCATCCTGGAGTCCTCGTTCGCGCAGTTCCAGGCGGACCGCTCCGTGGTCGGCCTCGCGCGCAAGGTGCGCGCCCGGGAGGAGTCCCTCGCCGGGTTCGAGAGGTCGATGCAGTGCCACCTGGGCGACTTCTCCGAGTACGCGCGGCTGCGCCAGGAACTCGCCGAGGCGGAAAAGCAGGCCTCCCGCACAGCCTCCAGGGCCCGCCGCTCCGCCGCCGAGGACTCGCTCGAGCGGCTGGTTCCCGGCGACGTCGTCGACGTGCCGGGACCGCGGCGCCTGGGCCGCGCCGTCGTCATCTCCGTCTCCGACTCGCTGCGCGACCCCCGGCCCACCGTGCTCACGGAGGACCGGCAGATCCGCCGCATCGGGGTCCAGGACCTCGACGGGCCGCTCGAGGTGCTCACCAGGATCCGCATCCCCAAGGCGTTCACCGGCAAGTCGCCGCGCGAGCGGCACGACCTGGCGGCCACGCTCCGCAACGCCCTGCACGAGCGGCGGCCGCCCGCGCGCGGCGGCGGCTTCGACTACGCCGGGTCGTCAGCGCAGGAGGCCCGGATCGCCGACCTGCGCCGGCGCCTCAAGCGGCACCCCTGCCACGGCTGCAGCGAGCGCGAGGACCACGCCCGGTGGGCCGAGCGCTGGTGGCGGCTGCGCCGCGAGACGGACCAGCTGGCCGGACAGATCACCGGCCGCACGAACACCATCGCCAAGACGTTCGACCGCGTCTGCACCGTGCTGGAGGAGTACGGGTACCTCGCCCCCGTGGAGGAGGGCGGCCCCGCCGCCGTCGCGACCGCCTCCGGGCAGCGGCTGCGCCGGATCTACGGCGAGCGGGACCTGTTGACCTCGCTGGTCCTGGAGTCCGGCGTCCTGGAGCCCCTGGGCCCGGCCGAGCTCGCCGCGTTCGTCACGACGCTCGTCTACCAGGCCCGGCGCGAGGGCGGGGGCATCGACCCGAAGATGCCCACACCCGGCATCGAACGCGCGTGGGAGACCGCGGTGCGGCTGTGGTCCGGGCTGACCGACCGGGAGGCGGAGAACCGACTGCCGGAGACCGACGAGCCCGACTCCGGCCTGGTCTGGCCCATGTACCACTGGGCCCGCGGGAAGAACCTGCGCGACTGCCTCCGCGGCACCGAGCTCGCCGCCGGGGACTTCGTGCGCTGGGCGAAGCAGACCATCGACTCGCTGGACCAGCTGGCGTCCGTGCCCGACCTGCCGCCCCGGCTCGCCGCGACCTGCCGCGCGGCGGGCGACGCGGTGCGGCGCGGCGTCGTGGCCCACTCCGGCGTCGCCGACTGACCCCTGGCACCCGCCGGGCAGGCAGACCGCCGATCCAGGCTCACCCGGCACCACGCACCACCCCCGAAAGGAACCCATGTCCCGCCCCGTCCTGTACCGCAACGGTGCCGTCTACAGCCCCGCCGACCCCTTCGCCACGGCCCTGCTGGTCGACGGACCCACGGTCGCCTGGATCGGCCAGGAGGCCGCGGCGGCCGGCCTCGTCGACGACCGCACGCAGGTCGTGGACCTGCAGGGGGCCCTCGTGGCTCCGGCGTTCGTGGACTCCCACGTGTCCGTCACCGCCACCGGAGCGGCCCTGACGGCCGTCGACCTGTCCGGGGCCGGGGACTGGACGGCCGTGGCCGTGCGGCTCCGGGAGGCCGCGGGGGAGGGAGCCCTGCTGTCGACCGGCTGGGAGCCGGCGGCCGTCCCGCCGGAGGGCGGCGCCGCGCTCGACGCCGCGTCCGTCGGCCGCGACGCGGTGCTGCTCTCGGCGGATGGTTCCACTGGACTCGTCGGCGCGGCCCTCGCCGGACGGCTCGGGCTCTCCGCGGCGCCCGGCTGGCAGGGGGGCGGGGTGGCCTCCGGCGAGGCCCTGGAGCGTGCCCGCGCCGCCGTCGTCCACGATCCCGCGCTCCGCGCCGAGCGGCAGCGCCGCGCCTTGGCGCACTTCGCGGCCACGGGCCACGCGGCGGTGGTCGAGGTTGCCCGGCCCGGCTCCGAGGGAGCCGACGACCTGCTGCACCTGTGGGCCGAGTCCGACGGCGGCGCCCCCGGCCCGTCCGTGCACGGCTACTGGAACCACGCGGCCACCACCGCGGCCGAGGCCCGCGACGCGCTGGCGGAGCTCGGGGGCAGGGCCGCCGGGCTCGGGGGCTTCGCGTCCGGCGGGCGGGACGGGTTGGACCCGGACCGGATCGCGGCGCACCTGGTCGCGACCACGCAGGCCGGCACCGGCTCGCTCGTCGCCGCCGGCACGGACGGCATCGGCGCCTACCTCGCCGCGCTCGCGGCGGCGTCCGCGGAGCTGGGGGCCGACCGGTTCCAGCGCGGGCGCCATCGGCTCGAGGCCTCGGGCCCGGTCGGCGGGGATGCCCTGCCGGGACTGCTGGAGGCGGGCGTGGCCGTCGGCCTGCGCCCGGCCGCGGACACGCCGACCGGCACCCCCGGGCTGCGCCTGGCCTCGCTCCTGTCCGCGGGCGTGCCCGTCGCACTGGGCTCCGGGTCCCCCGACGGGCCCGCCGACCCGTGGGCGACCGTCCGTGCGTGCCTGCGCCTGGCCCGGGAGGAGGAGCGGATCTCGGCCCGGGCCGCGTTCGTCGCACACACGCGCGCCGGGTACCGGGCCGTCGGCCACGCGGACCCACTCGCGGGGCAGCTCGTGCCCGGGGCCGAGGCGACGTTCGCGGTCTGGGAGGCCTCCGAATTGGCGGTCCAGACCCCCGACGAGCGGGTCGCCTCGTGGAGCACGGACGCGCGGGCGGGAACGCCCATGCTGCCCGTCCTGGACGGCCCGTTGCCCCGCTGCCTGCGGACCGTCAGGGCCGGTTCGACGATCCACGATGTCCTGGCCTAGGGGGCTCCGGACCCGCCGCGCTGACTAGGTTCTTCCAAGGAAGCTACTAGTCAGCTCGTGGTTGACACGCGGTAGCCAGCGGCTAGGCTGGACGGGCGACGGCGGGAAGCGCAAGGGTTCCCGCCGCGCCGGTTGCCCTCCGGCAGACCAAGGGCAGGACCCCGGGAGCAGTAGAAAACAGATGCCCGCCGCCAGCGTTAGGTTTCTGGTCCGAAGCTCCCGGGGTCTTCCCGTGCCCCCGCGTATACTGGGGGCTTCGCCTCCGTCGGCGCGTCCCGTGCACCGGGCCCCGGGCGGAGGCCCACCGACCCGGCCCGCGCCGCGGGCCATCGCCGAGAAGCAAAAGGGGTTGCCTGCGCGTGCGCGTCGTCACCATCATCCCGACCTATAACGAACTCGAGTCCCTGCCGCTGACGGTGGGTCGGCTGCGCAAGGCCGTGCCGGACTCGGACGTGCTGGTGGTCGATGACAAAAGCCCCGACGGGACGGGCGAGCTCGCGGACCGCATGGCCGCCGAGGACCCCGCCATCCACGTCATGCACCGCCAAGGCAAGGCGGGCCTCGGCGCGGCGTACATCGCCGGCTTCGAGTGGGCACTGCACCGCGACTACGACGTCATCGTCGAGCTCGATGCCGACGGCTCCCACCAGCCGGAGCAGCTGCCCCGGCTCCTCGCGGAGATCGGCCGCGCGGACCTGGTCATCGGCTCCCGCTGGGTGAAGGGCGGCGAGGTGGTCAACTGGCCGCTGCACCGCAAGCTGATCTCGCGGGCCGGCAGCCTCTACGCGCGCACCATGCTCGGCCTGGGCCTGCGAGACATCACGGCCGGGTACCGGGCCTTCACGCGCCAAACGCTCGAGGCCATCGACCTCGACGCCGTCGAGTCGGTCGGCTACGGGTTCCAGGTGGACATGACCTTCCGCGTCGCCCGCCTGGGCCGGCGGATCGCGGAGGTCCCGATCACCTTCGTCGAGCGCGAGCACGGGGTGTCGAAGATGAGCGGGAACATCGTGGTCGAGGCCATGCTCAACGTGACCAGATGGGGGCTGTCCGCCCGCTGGCGCAAGCTCACGGGGCGCGGCTAGCCCCGGACCGGGGGAGCGGGCCCGGGATGCCCCGACCGGGGGAGCAGGCCCGGGACAGCCCCGACCGGGGGAGCGGGCCCGGGATGCCCCGATCGGGGGCTGCCCGCCGCCCGCGATCAGGGAGCCCGGACGACACAAGGGCCACGCACCGTCGAGGTGCGTGGCCCTTGGCGTCGGAGCGGGGGACGCTAGGCGTCGACCTTCTCCCCGCGCGCGGCGCGCAGCTTGTTCAGGCGGTCCTGGAGGATCTGCTCGAGGTCCTCGACGGAGCGGCGCTCCAGGAGCATGTCCCAGTGGGTGCGCACGGGCTTCTCGTTCGAGCCCGTCGGCTTCTCGCCGTTGACGAGCAGGGCCTCCTTGCCGCTCTTGGAGACCCAGGTGGCGGGGATCTCGGCCTCGGCGGAGAACGTCACGAAGACCTGCTCGCCGTCCTCCGTGCGGTACTCCACACGCTGGCGCGGTGCCGGCTCCACGCCGGCCTCGGTCTCCATGCTCTGTGCGCCCAGGCGCATGCCCCGCAGGCTGCGATCGCTCATGTTCTCTCCCTACTGCCGTCGTACGGTCATCGGCTCATCGACTACAACGCGCCGACCCCGGGGATGATTCCCGGCGACGGGCCCAAACCCCCGATTATACGCGCAGGCCAGCGGTGCCTACGCGGGACCCGCGGCGCGACCGGTCCCGGCGGCGCCCGATCCCGGCCCGGCGGCGGAGCCGGGTGTCCGGGGTCCGTTCGGGCCCAGGTCCCCGAGGACCCCTCCGATGCCCTTGAGGGCCTCGCCGACCTCGCTGGGGATGATCCACAGCGTGTTGGCCTGGCCCTCGGCGATCTTCGGGAGCGTCTGCAGGTACTGGTAGGCGAGCAGCTTCTGGTCCGGGTTGCCGGCGTGGATGGCGTCGAAGACCTTTTGGATCGCCTGGGCCTCGCCGTCCGCGCGCAGGATCGCCGCCTTCGCGTCGCCCTCGGCGGCCAGGATGGCGGCCTGCCGCTGTCCCTCCGCGGTGAGGATCTGCGACTGTTTGGTGCCCTCGGCCGTGAGGATGGCGGCGCGGCGGTCGCGCTCGGCGCGCATCTGCTTCTCCATGGAGTCCTGGATGGACAGCGGCGGGTCGATTGCCTTCAGCTCGACGCGGGACACGCGGATGCCCCACTTGCCGGTGGCCTCGTCCAGCACGCCGCGCAGCTGGCCGTTGATCTGGTCGCGGCTGGTCAGGGCCTCCTCGAGGTTGAGCCCGCCGACGACGTTGCGCAGCGTGGTCGTGGTCAGCTGCTCGACGGCCTGGATGTAGTTGGCGATCTCGTAGGTGGCGGCGCGGGGCTCTGTGATCTGGAAGTAGACGACCGTGTCGATGGAGACGACGAGGTTGTCCTCGGTGATCACCGGCTGCGGCGGGAAGCTGACCACCTGTTCGCGCAGGTCCAGCAGCGGCAGCAGGCGGTCCACGAACGGGATCAGCAGCGTCAGGCCGGGGCCGAGCGTCCGCTGGTACTTGCCGAGCCGCTCGACGATGCCCGCCCGGGCCTGCGGAATGATCCGCACCGAGCGCAGCAGGACGATGACGACGAACGCCGCCAGGACGATCAGGACCACGGCGGTGCCGAATCCCGGACTGTCGAACATGATTCCCCCTGAGTGTGGTTGGACCCTGCCCCGGCGGGGCGGGGTTAGGTGGCCGGGCCGGACGACGTGCGCGCGGTCAGGTACGCGGTGGCGCCCTCGATCCGGACCACGGTGCCGTAGGCGCCCGGGTCGAGGGGAGCGGCGTCCTCGGTGCGGGCGCTCCAGGTCTCGCCACCGATCTTGGCGCTGCCGGCCAGGCGCCCGGTCGGCTCGAGCACCAGGGCGTCCAGCCCGATCAGCCGGTCGACGTTCGTCCGCCGCTCCTTCGGCCCCTTGCGCAGCTGCCTGATGGCAATGGGCCTGACGAGGACCACCATGGCCATGGCCAGCAGGCAGAAGGCCAGGACCTGCAGCCAGAACGGCCCGCCACCCAGGGCAACGAACACGGCCCCGAGCGCTCCGCCGGCGAGCATGATGAAGTACAGGTCCAGCGACATCATCTCGATGATGGCGAGGACCAGGAACAGGGCCAGCCAGAAGACCCAGGCGTTTGCCGCGATCCACTCGAGCACGCGTCACCGTCCCGACATTGCGGGGACGCGGGCCGTCCCCTGGTGTCTCCATCATGCCTGATGGGCGGGCGCGGGGAGGTCAGCCCTGGGGACGATCTTCCGCAGCTGGCGGGAGCCCGGGGAGGCGGGGGAAGGACTGCACCCGGAAGGCGGCCGACACGGTCTCCGGCAGGGGGCGGGCGGCCAGGCGGGCCCGCACGCCGGCCTCGTCGGAGTGGTGCCCGGCGGGGCCCATCAGAGCCAGGGCGACGGCGTCGTCGTCCCCCAGGCGCATCCGCGTCCGCACCTCGCGCTGGCCCGCGGGGCCGAAGCCCACGCCCAGCCGGGCGGCCACGGACTCCTCCTTCCCGGGTGCGATGGACAGCAGCCCCAGGGGCCCGGCGGCCTCCGCCAGGTGCTCCGCCAACGGGGTGGCGACGACGGCGGTCCCGCCCGGGGCCAGGACCCGCGCGAACTCGGCTCCGTTGCGCGGGGCGAAGACGTTCAGGAGCACGTCCACGGACGCGTCCGCCAGCGGCAGGGGCCGCCACAGGTCCCAGACCAGGGCCGTGGTCCCGGGCAGGCGCGCGGCGCGGCGCATCCCGTAGCGGGAGAGGTCGACGGCGATGCCCTCCACGCGGTGCCCGTCGGCCCGCAGCCGGTCCAGGACGCGGCCCAGGTAGTAGCCCGTCCCGGCGCCGGCGTCGAGCACCCGCACGACGCCGTCCCGGGACGCCCCCGCGGCGTCGCCGAGTGGCCCCGCGCGGCCGGCGTCCCGCACGGCGGCGGCGGCCGCCTGCGCGACCGCCTCGGCCAACGGCGCGTAGTGGCCGGCACCGAGGAACGCGTCGCGGGCCGCGACCATGGCCGCGGTGTCCTCGCGGAAGCCCGTGCCCTGTCCGGTCAGGAGGTTGTAGTAGCCCTGCTTCGCGGCGTCGAAGCGGTGCCCAGCCGCGCAGGTCAGCGGGGGCCGTGGGCCGGCGGCGGCCGCGAGCGGGCCGGCGCACACGGGGCAGCACAGGGGCGTGGCGCCCGCGGGGAAGGGGGTCACGGGTCTATCCTTCAATAAACGTTTCAGATATGCTCGCGGCGTGAAGCCCACACAACTCGAGCTGCTGACCACTGTATCCGCCCCGTCGCTCTCGCCGGACGGACGGTGGGCGGTGGCCACGGCGTCCCGGCCGAACCTCGCGTCGGACTCCTATACCGGCCAGCTGTGGCTCGTGGACGCCACCGGGGCCGAGCCGGCACGGCGCCTCACGCGCGGCGCGGCCGACACCTCCCCGGCCTATTCGCCCGACGGGACGCTGATCGCGTTTCTTCGCCGGGACGCCGGCGGGTGCGCGCAGCTCGCCGTCGTCGACGCGCGCGGCGGGGAGGCGCAGGTGCTGACCGACCGTCCCCTGGGCGTCGGCGGCTTCGCCTGGTCACCGGACTCCCGGCGGATCGCGTTCGCCAGCCGGACGCCCGAAGCCGGCCGCTACGGCACCACCGAGGGCGTGGGCCCGGGCGCCGAGGACCCGCGGCGCATCACCGGCTTCAAGTACCGCATGAACGGCCTCGGCTTCCACCGCGACAAGCCCCGCGGGCTGTTCGTCCTGGATGTTCCGGATCCGGGCGCCGAGCCGTGGACGGAGCCCGTGGGGCGGGCGGCCTCGAACGGCGTCGGAGGTGCGGGCGACGGCGGCGCCCCGGCGTCCGGGGCGCGCTACCCGGAGGCGCGTGCGGCCACGCCAGCGGGCCGCGACGCCTCCGACCCGTGCTTTTCGGCCGACGGGGCCTGGCTCTACTTCACCGCGGCCCTCCACGAGGGGCAGGACCGCGACCTGCGCTCGCTCGTGTACCGCGTGCCGGTGCCGCGCGCGGGGGAGGGGGCGCCGGCCGAGGCGGTGGTCGCCGCCGGCGACCCGGAGGGGACCGTCTCCTTTTCCGCGCCCTGCCTCTCCCGGGATGGGACGACCCTGTACGTGTTGGGCCAGGAGCTCGGCGCGGACGGGGTGGACTTCGTGGCCCGCCACGGCTCCGTGTATGCCGTGGACGGGGCGGGGGCGGCCGGCCCGGGCGCGGTGGTGCCGCGCCGGCTCTCCGACGCGGACGCGACCGAATACGGGGAGGGGTCACTGCGGCCCCACGGCGCCGCCGGGGTGCTGGCCTTCGCCCGGTTCCGCGGGGCCGGTGAGCTCCACGCCTTCGGCCCCGACGGCACCCACGAGGTCCTGGCCGCCGGGCCGCGCATCGTCGAGGGCGCGGCCGAGGCGGGCGGCACCGTCATTGCCAGCTACACGGACCCGGGCAGCCCGGGGGAGCTGGGCCGCGTGGAGGACGGCGCCGTCGTCCCGCTCACGGACTTCGCCGGGCCCCTGCGGGCGGCGACGCGCATCGCCGCCCCGCGCGAGCTCACCGTGCCCTCCGCCGACGGCTACCCGGTCCACGGCTGGGTCTTCCTGCCCGACGGCCCGGGCCCGCACCCCGTGCTGCTGAACATCCACGGGGGTCCGTTCTCGCAGTACGGCTGGGGATACTTCGACGAGGCCCAGGTGTACGCGGAGGCCGGCTACGCCGTCGTCCAGTGCAACCCCCGCGGCAGCGCCGGCTACGGGCGCGAGCACGGCCTGGCCATCCGCGGCGCCCTGGGCACCGTCGACCTGCAGGACGTCCTGGCGTTCCTGGACGGCGCCGTCGCGGCCGAGCCCGCGCTCGACGGCGCCCGGGCCGGGATCCTCGGCGGCTCGTACGGGGGCTACCTCACGGCGTGGACCATCGCGCACGACCACCGCTTCGCCGCCGCCGTCGTCGAGCGCGGCTTCCTGGACCCCCTGAGTTTCATCGGGTCCTCGGACATCGGCTGGTTCTTCAGCGAGGCGTACACCGGGAGCGACCCCACGCACGCGTTGACCCAGAGCCCGTACGCCGTCGCCGCGAACGTCCGTACGCCGACGCTCGTGGTGCACTCGGAGGAGGACCACCGGTGCCCGCTGGAGCAGGCCCAGCGCTACTACGTGGAGCTGTTGCGCCGGGGCGTCGAGGCCGAGCTGCTGCTGTTCCCCGGCGAGGACCACGAGCTCTCCCGCTCGGGCACGCCCTGGCACCGGCGGCAGCGCTTCGAGGCGATCCTCGACTGGTGGGCGCGGCACCTCCCCAGTGCGGCGAACCCGGCGCCGTCCCCTGCGGAGTCCCGGGCGGAGGCGGGGACGCGCGCCTAGGACCCGTGGGGCGGGGAACCGGGGCCTAGAAGCCCAGTCCCTCCCGGGCGGGCGCCGGCGTCGGGCCGGCCCAGCGCCGCGCGTACTCCTCCGTGGTGCACAGGCTGCGCGTCACCGCCCGGTCGATGTAGACGGTGCCGCGCAGGTGGTCCGCCTCGTGTTGGACGATCCGCGCCTGCCACCCGGTGAACAGGCGCTCCGCAGGGGTCCCGTCGGCGCCGAGCCAGCGGGCGGCCACGCTGCGGGGCCGCTCGACCACGGCCGTGAAGCCCGCGAAGGACAGGCAGCCCTCGAAGTGCGCCGCCGTCGCGGTCCCGGACGCCACGTAGGTGGGGTTGACCATGGCGAGGTAGTCCAACGGCTCGCGCTCGCGCTGCGCGGCGGTCTCCGGGTCGGTCGCGTAGCGGTCCTCGAGGACGGCGATCCGCAGGGGCAGGCCGATCTGGGGCGCGGCCAGGCCGACACCGGGCGCCGCGTGCATCGTGGCCCGCATGAGGCGCAGCAGGCCCGCCAGAAGCGGCCCGTCGAGCTCGCCCCCGTACTCGGGCGTGCCCGAGCGCAGGACCGGGTGGCCGAGCTGGACGATGGGCGGCAGGGCGCCCTGGGCGTCGTGGCGCTCCACCATCCGCCCGACGGCGTCCGACAACTCGGCGGGGGAGAGGTGTTCCATGGGTCCATCCTGCCAGCGACACTCGCCCCAGGGGGCATACCCCCGACCGTGCCGGGGCTGCCGGGAGACCGGCGTCGTCGTCGCCGACGGCGGCCGCAGTCGGGTGCGGACGGTCGACGCCGCCAACGGCGGGCCCGGGGAGCTACCGGTCGTGGCCGGACCGAGGCCCCGAGGCCGTGCTGGGGCGCGGCTCCTTAGAGCCCGACCATCGCGGTGCTCAGCTCCCACAGCCCTGCGGCCAAGGCGGCGTCGCGCACCTGCGGGTTGACGCTCCTCGCCGGCCGGTTCCGCACGTAGTAGCCGCCGGACTGCCACGTCCGGCCCGGCGTTCCCAGGGCGTGCAGGGCCAGCGCGCTTCCGCCCTCCTCGACACCGGTCAACAGGATGCGTGCCAGCGGCGTGCGGTACACGAACCGCATCAGACTGGGGGTCTCGTTCGCGAAGTTGGTGGCCACGATCCCGGGGTGGAACGCCACGGCTGCGAGCCCCTGGCCGTGGTGTCGGCGGTGCAGCTCCCGGGTGAACAGGATGTTGGCGAGCTTGGCATCGCCGTAGGCCTTGGCTGCCGACCAGTGCCGGGCGTTGTTGAGGTCGCCGAGGTCCAGCCGGCCGAAGAGCCGGTGGGCGACGCTGGAGGTCTGCACGACCCGCGCCCGGGAGGTGACCAGACGGTCCATGAGCAGGTTCGTGAGCAGGAAGGGAGCGAGGTGGTTCACCTGCAGGCTCAGGTCGAACCCGTCCACCGTGGTCTCGTGCCCGAAGAGGCCCCCCGCATTGTTCGCCAGCACGTCCACGCGCGGGTAGCTCTCCAGCAACTCGGCGGCCAAGGCCCGGACCTCGCCGAGGTCGGCAAAGTCCGCCACGTGGTGTGGGGCCCCGGTCTCGCGCGCCACCGCGGCGGTCTTGCCGCGGGACCGGCCGACGATGACGACCCGGTGGCCCCCGGCCGCGAGTTGGCGCGCGGCGGCGGCGCCGATCCCGTCGCTGGCGCCCGTGATCACGATGGTCTGCGGGCCGGTCATGGGGCCTCCTCCCGGCGATGCCTCCGCCGCGGCGTCCACCCGGCTCGCATCGACGGTACCGCGGGATCCCGGGCTGCGCTCGACATCAGTGCGCCCCCGTGGCACGATCGCGCTCGTGGGCAGCCATCACACGGGGTAGCAGGACCGGCGCGACTGTCGTGCCGGCGACGGCGGCTCGGGAGACACGACGAAAGAGGCAGCAGGATGACCTCCGCCAGCACGAGCACCGCCCCCGCAGGGGCTCCGCACCCCGCCGACACGCACGACCTGATCAGGGTGCAGGGGGCGCGCGTCAACAACCTCAAGGACGTCAGCGTGGAGATCCCCAAGCGGCGGCTCACCGCGTTCACGGGGGTCTCGGGCTCGGGCAAGAGCTCCCTCGTCTTCGCCACCATCGCCGCGGAGTCGCAGCGGATGATCAACGAGACCTACAGCGCATTCGTCCAGGGGTTCATGCCGACCCTCGCCCGGCCCGAGGTCGACGTCCTCGAGGGCCTCACGACCGCGATCATCGTCGACCAGGAGCGCATGGGGGCCAACCCGCGCTCCACCGTCGGGACCGCCACGGACGCCTACGCGATGCTGCGGATCCTCTACAGCCGGATCGGGGAACCGCACGTCGGCTCGCCGCAGGCCTTCTCCTTCAACGTCGCCTCCATCAGCGGGGCCGGGGCCGTCTCGATCGAGCGCGGCGGCGAGAAGGTCAAGGAGCGGCGCGAGTTCAGCATCACGGGCGGCATGTGCCCGCGCTGCGAGGGGCGCGGCGCCGTCACGGACTTCGACCTGACCGCCCTCTACGACGAGACCAAGTCCCTGCGCGAGGGCGCCCTGACCGTCCCCGGCTACAGCATGGACGGCTGGTACGGGCGCATCTTCAGCGGCGCCGGGTTCGACATGGACAAGCCCATCGGCAAGTACGGCAAGAAGGACCTGCACAAGCTGCTGCACGGCGAACCCACCAAGATCAAGGTCGAGGGCGTGAACCTCACCTACGAGGGCGTGATCCCGAAGATCCAGAAGTCCATGCTGTCCAAGGACGTCGAGGCGATGCAGCCGCACATCAGGGCGTTCGTCGAGCGGGCCGTGACGTTCCAGACCTGTCCCGAGTGCGACGGCACGCGCCTGACCGCCGCCGCGCGCTCCTCGAAAATCGAGGGGCGGAGCATCGCTGATCTCTGCGCGATGCAGATCAGCGACCTCGCCGCCTGGGTCGGGCGGCTGGACCGGCCGAACGTCGCCCCGCTGCTGGGCGGGTTGCGCCACCTGCTCGGCGCCTTCGACGAGATCGGCCTGGGCTACCTGTCGCTGGACCGGCCGACCGGCACGCTGTCCGGGGGAGAGTCCCAGCGGACGCGCATGATCCGCCACCTCGGCTCCTCGCTCACCGACGTCACCTACGTGTTCGACGAGCCGACCATCGGCCTGCATCCCCACGACATCCAGCGCATGAACGGGCTGCTGCTGCAGCTGCGCGACAAGGGGAACACCGTCCTGGTCGTCGAGCACAAGCCCGAGGCCATCGCCATCGCGGACCACGTCGTCGACCTCGGGCCGGGGGCGGGCACGGACGGCGGCGAGGTCTGCTTCGAGGGTACCGTGGACGCGCTGCGGGCGAGCGGCACGGTCACCGGCCGGCACCTCGACGACCGGGCCGCGGTCAAGGAGGGCGTGCGCGCGCCGTCGGGTGCCTTGGAGGTGCGCGGCGCGTCGACGCACAACCTGCGCGGTGTCGACGTCGACATCCCGCTCGGCGTGCTCTGCGCGGTCACCGGCGTCGCGGGCTCCGGCAAGAGTTCCCTGATCCACGGCTCCGTGGCCGGGCGCGACGGCGTCGTCGTCATCGACCAGGCGCCGATCCGCGGGTCGCGGCGCAGCAACCCGGCCACGTATACGGGCCTGCTGGACCCGATCCGCAAGGCCTTCGCCAAGGCCAACGGCGTCAAGCCGGCCCTGTTCAGCTCCAACTCCGAGGGCGCCTGCCCGGCCTGTAAGGGAGCGGGCGTGATCTACACGGAGCTGGGCATCATGGACACCGTCGAGACCACGTGCGAGGAGTGCGACGGGCGCCGCTTCCAGTCCTCCGTGCTGGAGTACACCCTGGGCGGGCGGAACATCGCCGGGGTGCTGGCCATGTCGGTCGCCGAGGCGGGGGAGTACTTCGCCGGGGGCGAGGCGCGCACCCCTGCCGCCCAGAAGGTCCTGGCGCGCCTGGCGGACGTCGGGCTCGGGTACCTCAAGCTCGGCCAGCCGCTCACCACCCTCTCCGGCGGCGAGCGGCAGCGCCTCAAGCTGGCGGCCCAGATCGGGGAGAAGGGCGACGTGTACGTGCTCGACGAGCCCACCACCGGGCTGCACCTGGCCGACGTCGAACAGCTGCTCGGGCTCCTGGACCGGCTCGTCGACTCCGGCAAGTCCGTCGTCGTCATCGAGCACCACCAGGCCGTCATGGCCCACGCCGACTGGGTCATCGACCTGGGCCCGGGGGCGGGGCACGACGGCGGGACGGTCGTTTTCGAGGGGACCCCGGCGGATCTGGTCGCCGGCCGGGCCACGCTGACGGGGCGCCACCTCGCGGAGTACGTCGGCGCCTGAGGCGAAGCGCGTACGGGCGTCCGGGGGCACATCAGGGCCGCAGGGAGCCAGGGGCCGCGGGGGCCTGGCTCTGTTATGTCAACCTGGCGCGTCCGCGGGGCCCCTCGGCCGGCCCGGCGGGAGGGGGGCCGTGTCGGGTCCATGCCGCGTGCGGGGCCGTCCGCGGCGGCCTGTCGCGGGAACCGGCCCGCGGGTAGGCTGGCGCCGTGCGGAAACTGTCCTTCGGCATGAACGTGAGCCTGGACGGCTACATCGCCGCGCCGGGTGGCGACATCGGCTGGAGCGTGCCGAGTGACGAGCTGTTCCAGTGGTGGTCCGACCGCGTGGCCGCGACGGGCCTGGCGCTCTACGGACGCGGGCTATGGGAAACGATGGCCTCGTACTGGCCGACCGCCGACCAGCGGACCGATGCCACGGCCGCGGAGATCGAGTTCGCCCGCCGCTGGAGGGACATGCCCAAGGTCGTGTTCTCGTCGACGCTGGACGCGGTCGCGGGGAACGCCCGCCTGGTTACCGGCGACGCGGTCGCCGAGATCGCCCGGCTCAAGGCCGACGACGGCGGGCCTATGGACATCGGCGGCGCGACGCTGGCCGCGGCGGCCATGCGGGCCGGCCTGGTCGACGAGTTCGTGCTGGCCACCGCGCCCGTGCTGGTCGGCGGCGGCACGCCGTTCTTCACGACCCTGGACCACTGGGTGGACCTGGACCTCGCGGAGACGCTTGCGTTCCCGGGCGGCGTCGTTGTGACGCGGTACGAGGCCAGGCGCTGAGTTCCGGCCGAGAGCTCGCCGCGGGCCGCAGAAAGCCGGCCGCCAGGCCCCCTCGGAAAAACGCTCTCTCCGTAACGCCGATAATGTACATTATGTCAACTTAGCGCTCGAGCGTCGTTCTGGCTCGTGGGAACGGCGGGTCCCCGCGGGGGCCAACGGCCCAAGCCCTGAAGCCCGATGTCTCAGCGCGCGATCGCCGATCCCAGCCCGTAGCACGCACACGCCCACAGGACGCTGGCGAAGGTTCCGAGGATGAAGCGCTCGGCCGCCCGGTCCTTGCCCAGCTCCGGATACCGCCCGAGGCCCTTGACCGCGAGGACGACGGCGAGCCCCTCCGGCCAGCCGGCCCACAGCGTGGCGGCGATCGCCGTCCGTTCAAGCAGCCCGATCCAGGCTCCGCCGCGCAGGACCTCCGCCGCGGCGGAGATGCCGCCGTCCTCGTCCGTCGCCGGATGGCCGGACTCCCCCGGTATGGGCGTGGCGCCGCGGGCCTCGGCCAGGGATTCGCGGTCGGCGAGGTGCAGGACGGCGTCGGTGATCGGGCCACCGCCGAGGGCGGCCGCCGCCACTGAGACCGCCGCGGCCAGCCCCAGGGGCACCGCGGACCCGCCGGCCGCGAGGGCCAGCACGAGCCCCGCGGCGCCGAGCAGCAGGCCCTGGGCCAGCGCGGTGGCGAACAGCCGGCCCTGCCGCGGTCCCTGGTGGCGCCGCCAGTATTGCGGGACGCCGAGCGCGGCCGCGGCCATTGGCAGCAGGAGCACCGCCCACACCATGCCTACTCCCCCTCGTCGATCCGGGTCGAATACTCGTCGAGGGCACGGCCCGCGACGTCGGCCAGGGCCCGGCACTCGTACCAGAGGCCCGACGCAAGCCTGCTCGAGACCGCCTGCTGGCTCACGCCCAGGCGTTCGGCGGCCTCGCGTTGGCTCAGGCCCTCGGCGACCAGTCTGCCAGCCTCGGCCGACGCGTCGGTGCGGCGGCGCTGCACCGAGGCCACCAGCTGCAGTTCCGCCTCGAGCCGCGCGGCCTCGGGGCCGGGTCCGGCGACCGCCAGTGCGCCCGCGGCGTTCTTGGCGCGTTCCACGGCGTCGCGCGCGTGTTCGAAGGCCGGTCCCGCGCCCGCCCGGGTCTGCCGCGGCAGCGGGGTGCGGACGGCGCCGACTCCGATGCCGGTGCTCCACTCCCCCGAGGCGGCGACGTCCAGGGCCAGCCGCACCGCTTCGGTGCCGTCGTCGAGGACGCCCTGGACCTCGTCCCCGGCGGTCCGTTCGAACGGACGCACCGTCCGGTATTCGGTGTTCAGGCGCTCCAGAAGGGGCTCCACGAGGTCGTCGCGGAGCCGGGAGCGGCGCTGGTCGATCGTCACCACCAACATGCCACAATGCTATGATTTTGTTGCCTTAGTTACAACCCCAGAGATTTGTCGCTTCGTCGACCCGTGCGGCCCGCGTCCTAGTATTGAAGGCATGCGTTCCCCCTGGATGCCCCTGTTGGCCCTCGACGCCCTGCTCGTGCTCCTGTTCGCGGCGCTCGGGAGGCAGCAGCACGAGGAGGGCCTGGCCGTGCTGGGGATCCTGGCAACGGCGGCCCCGTTCCTCGCCGCGCTTCTCGCCGTCTCCGCGCTGACCCGCGTGCGGTCGACCCACTCGGTCCTGTGGCCCTCCGGCGTGGTCGTTTGGGCCGGCACCGTCGCCTTGGGCATCGGCCTCCGCCTGGCCACCGGCGACACCGCCGCCGTGCCGTTCATCGTGGTGGCCGCCGTGGTGCTCGCCGCCTTCCTCCTGGGGCGCCGTGCCGTGTCGGGCCTGGTGCTCCGACGCAAAGTGCGGTCCACGACGGCCGTCGACTAGGCTCGGGACATGGCCGCCCTCGCGCCCGCCGGGGGCCGCGAGAGTGGAGGAGCCCCATGATCACAGCATTCGTGATGATCCAGACCGACGCCCACCGCATCCCCGAGAGCGCCCAGGAGATCTCCGAGATCGACGGCGTCTCCGAGGTCTACTCCGTGGCCGGGGACTGGGACCTGATCGCGGTCGTGCGCGTCCGGCAGCACGAGGCCCTCGCCGAGGTCATCGCCAACCGGCTCTCGAAGGTCCCCGGCGTCCAGGAGACGTCCACCCACATCGCCTTCCGGGCCTACTCCGAACACGACCTCGAGGCGGCCTTCTCGCTCGGTCTCGAGTAGGGCCTCAACTGCGGCGCGGGGGCGCCGACGCACCACGCGTCGGCGCCCCCCCGCGCGTTCCGGACGCCGCCGGACAGCCTGGTCAGGCGTTGCTCGCCTCCACCCAGGAGGTGAGGGCCCGCGCGGCCGCGCCGCCGTCGATGGCGGCCTCCGCGCGCCCCACGGCCGCGGCGAGGCGGTCCAGCAGGGGGCCGTCCGCGGAGGTCTCGAAGGCGACGAGCGCTGCGGCGGCGTTGAGGACGACGGCGTCGCGCACCGGGCCGCGCTCCCCCGCCAGCACGTCGTGGACGACGCCCGCGTTGTGCCGGGCGTCGCCCCCGCGCAGGTCGTCGAGCGTGGCCCGGGCGATGCCGAGGTCCAGCGCGTCGATCTCCTCCTCGCGCACCCGGCCGTCGCGGACCTCCCAGACGCGGTTGGGGGACGTCGTCGTCATCTCGTCGAGGCCGTCCCCTCCGCGGAAGACCAGCGCGCGGCTCCCCCGGGCAGCCAGCACGCCCGCCATGAGCGGGGCCATGCGCGCGTCCGCGCAGCCGATCGCCGATGCCGTCGGGCGGGCCGGGTTGATCAGGGGGCCCAGGAAGTTGAAGACGGTGGCGACGCCCAGCTCGCGGCGGGGCACGGCCGCGAAGCGCATCGACGGGTGGAAGACCTGGGCGAAGCAGAACGTGATGCCGCAGGCCTGGAGGATGCCGGCCAGCCGCTCCACGGGCGCGTCCAGCTTCACGCCGAGCGCCTCCATGACGTCCGCGGAGCCGGACGACGACGAGGCCGCCCGGTTGCCGTGCTTCACGATGCGGGCGCCGGCGCCCGCGCACACGAGCGAGGCCATCGTGGAGATGTTCACGGTGTTCTGCCGGTCCCCGCCCGTGCCGACGATGTCGAGGCTCTCCCCCGCGATCCGCAGCGGCCGGGCGGCGCGGACCATCGCCTCGACCAGGCCCGTCAACTCCTCCACGGTCTCGCCCTTGGCGCGCAACGCGACGAGGAAGCCGGCGACCTGCGTATCGGTCGCGTTCCCGGCCATGACCTCCCCCATCGCCCACTCGGCCTCGCCCGCCGAAAGGTCGTTCCCCGCAATCAGCGAGGTCAGGATCTGGGGCCAGTTCGGGAACGCCTGGGCGGCTGGGATCGTTGACACGCCAATAGGTTATCTACGAATTGTAGAAAGTGCGGAATTGTTTCTGCCGCGTGATTCCGCGGTTCTTGGGCTGGTCAGGGTGTTCCGGGCCGCGCCGGCGGGCATGGCGCATTGGTAAGTCCGCTGATTTTGCGGCCATAATGACAGGGTGACAACAGCGACTCATGCCCTCAACGCCCCGGCGCACCCCGCGCCGAACCGCCCCAATATGGTGTCGGTCGGTACTGTCGTGTGGCTCTCCAGCGAGCTCATGTTCTTTGCCGCCCTGTTCGCCATGTACTTCACCCTGCGCGCCGCCGCGCCGGACATGTGGGCCACCGAATCAGCCAAGCTGAACGTCCCGTTCGCGCTGATCAACACGATCATCCTCGTGTCCAGCTCCTTCTCCTGCCAGATGGGTGTCTTCCGTGCGGAGGACCTGCAGGCCCGCCGCACCGGCGGACTGTTCCAGTTCCGGCAGTGGGGCATGGTCGAGTGGTTCATCCTCACCTTCCTCCTCGGCGCGATCTTCGTCTCCGTCCAGGCCTACGAGTACACCGAGCTGGTCCACCACGGCGTGGCCCTCAACTCGAACGCGTACGGCTCGGCCTTCTACATCACCACCGGCTTCCACGGCCTGCACGTGACCGGTGGCCTGATCGCGTTCCTGCTGATCATCGGCCGCGCCTACCTGGCGAAGCGCTTCGGCCACTTCGAGGCGACCGGCGCGATTGTCACCTCGTACTACTGGCACTTCGTGGACGTCGTCTGGATCGCGCTGTTCGCGATCATCTACTTCCTGAAGTAGCCCCGGCCCCCGGCCGCCCCCGCACCACCACACCTTGAAGAACTAGTGAGGACCAGCAAGTGAAGGCTCTTTCGCAAAAGCGGCGCCATCCGCTCGCCGCCGTCGCGCTCCTGCTGATGGGCCTGCTCGTCACCGGCGGGCTGTACGCCGCAGCGGGCACCATCAACGAGGCACAGGCCGCGACGACGTACAGCGCAAGCGACATCGAGGAGGGCGAGAAGCTCTTCCTGGCGAACTGCGCGACCTGCCACGGCATGAACGCCGCGGGCACCGAGGACGGGCCGTCGCTGATTGGCGTGGGCGCCGCCGCTGTGGACTTCCAGGTCGGCACGGGTCGCATGCCGATGCAGATGCAGGGCCCCCAGGCACAGGCGAAGCCCGTGCAGTTCACCGATGAGCAGATCTCGCAGCTGGCCGGTTTCGTCGCGTCGCTGGGCGCCGGCCCCGCCATCCCCGGGGACGAGATCCTCGACACCTCCAAGGGCGACTCCGCCCACGGCGGCGAGGTCTTCCGCGTGAACTGCGCCATGTGCCACAACGCCGCCGCCGCCGGCGGCGCGCTGACCCGGGGCAAGTTCGCCCCGTCGCTCGAGGGCGTGTCGGAGAAGCACATCTACGAGGCCATGGCCACCGGCCCGCAGAACATGCCGGTGTTCAGCGACTCGAACATCACCCCCGAGGAGAAGCGGGACGTCATCACGTTCCTCAAGGAGATCGAGAGCCAGGGCTCCCCGGGCGGCGCGAAGCTGGGCTCGCTGGGCCCGGTGTCCGAGGGCCTCTTCATCTGGACCGCGGGCCTCGGCCTCATCATCGCCTTCACCATCTGGCTGACGTCCCGGCCGTCCTAACGCCCAGCGGCGGGCAGCCCAACGCCGCACCACTCACGTACCACTGACACCTTGAGAAGAAGGATGAGAGACAATATGGGCGACCATAGTCACGGCGGTCCGCACGAGCCGGGCACCGTTGCTAGGGCGGGCCAGTCGGGGAACCTGGAAAGGTTCCCCGACCCGGGCCTCCCGCCGCACCGCAAGCGCCTCGCGGATACGGACCCTCGCGCCGAGAAGCGCAATGAGCGACAGGTCGCGTGGCTCTTCGTGCTGTCGATCATCGGCACGGTGCTGTTCTTCGTCGCGTACTTCGGCGTCGAGAACTCCTCCATCGCGAGCACGCGCACGCAGAACATGCTGCTGGGCCTGGGGACCGCCTTCGCCCTCTTCGGCATCGGCATCGGCATCGTGCACTGGGCGAAGACGCTCATGCCCGACCACGAGGTCGCCGAGGCGCGCCACGAGATCCGCCCCGAGGCCGACCGCGTCGTCGCCGAGCGGATGCTGGGCGAGATCGTCGAGGAGACGGGCATCAAGCGCCGTCCGCTGATCCGCAACACCCTCATCGGCGCCATGGCCCTGTTCCCCCTGCCGGCGATCTTCATCCTGCGCGACCTCGACCGCACCGAGGCCAGCGCCGGCGAGATCGTCGACCGCCTGCGATACACCATGTGGGACACCGGCATCCGCCTCGTCCGCGACCCGTCCGGCACGCCGATCAAGGCCTCCGACGTCACCATCGGCAACGCGTTCCACGTCATCCCGGAAGGCCTCGACCAGGCCGAGGACCCGCTGAACGAGAAGGCCAAGGCCGTCGTCCTGCTCATGCGCCTGAACCCGGACGACCTGCAGATCTCCCCCGGCCGCGAGACCTGGCACCACGAGGGCATCGTCGCCTACTCGAAGATCTGCACGCACGTCGGCTGCCCGGTCGCGCTGTACGAGCAGCAGACGCACCACCTGCTCTGCCCCTGCCACCAGTCGACCTTCGACCTGACGCAGGAGTGCAAGGTCATCTTCGGCCCGGCGGGCCACGCGCTGCCGCAGCTGCCGATCTCCGTCGACGACGAGGGCTTCCTCGTGGCGCAGAGCGACTTCCATGAACCCGTCGGCCCGAGCTACTGGGAGCGTGGCTAGACATGAGCACCCATTCCGCATACAGCGCCAAGACCCGCACGGGGCGCATCGCGGACTTCGTCGACACCCGCGTCGGCGGATCCGCGATGGTCAAGGAGTTTGGCCGCAAGATCTTCCCGGACCACTGGTCCTTCATGTTCGGCGAGGTCGCGCTCTACACGTTCGTGATCCTGCTGATCTCGGGAACGTTCCTGACGCTGTTCTTCGACCCCTCGATGGCCCACACGACGTATGAGGGGTCCTACAACCCGCTCAAGGGCGTCGGCATGTCCGTGGCCTACGCCTCCAGCCTGGACATCTCCTTCGATGTGCGCGGCGGCCTCTTCATGCGCCAGGTGCACCACTGGTCCGCGCTCCTGTTCGTCGCTGCGGTGTCCGTGCACATGCTGCGCGTCTTCTTCACCGGCGCGTTCCGCCGGCCGCGCGAGCTGAACTGGGTCGTCGGCTGCGTCCTGGTCATCCTGGCCATGGCCGCCGGGTTCACGGGCTACTCGCTCCCCGACGACCTGCTCTCCGGCAACGGCCTGCGCATCATCGACGGCGTCGTCAAGGCGATCCCCGTCGTGGGCACGTACATCTCCGCCTTCCTCTTCGGTGGCGAGTTCCCGGGCACCGCGATCGTCGGCCGCCTGTACATGCTGCACATCATGCTGATCCCCGCGCTGATCCTGCTGATGGTGGCCATCCACCTCTTCATGGTGGTCGTCCACAAGCACACGCAGTACCCCGGCCCCGGCCGCACCGAGGACAACGTCGTCGGCTTCCCGGTCGGCCCGGTCTACGCCGCGAAGGCGGGCGGGTTCTTCTTCATCGTGTTCGGCATCGTTTGCCTGATCTCTGGGTTCTTCACGATCAACCCGATCTGGAACTACGGTCCGTACGACCCCTCCCCCGTGTCCGCCGGCACGCAGCCCGACTGGTACATCGGCTGGGTCGACGGCGCCCTGCGCCTGATGCCGGGCGTGCTCGGCGACTTCAGCTTCGAGTGGGTCATCCCGTTCCCGTGGGGCGACAACACGCTGATCCTCAACGTGCTGCTCCCCGCGCTCGGCCCGGCCATCCTGCTCCTGGGCGTCATGTTCGCCTGGCCCTGGATCGAGCGCTGGATCACGAAGGACGCCCGCGAGCACCACATCCTGGACCGCCCGCGCAACGCCCCGTTCCGCACGGGCGTCGGCGTCGCCGGTGTGATCTTCTACTGCGTGATGTGGGCCGCGGCGTCGTCGGACCTCATCGCCACCCACTTCCTGGTGTCGCTGAACGACGTCACGTACTGGCTGCGCGCGCTGTTCTTCCTCGGCCCGATCGTCGGCTTCATCGTGGCCCGGCGCATCGCGCTGGCGCTCCAGCGCAAGGACCGGGAGATCGTGCTCCACGGCCGCGAGGCCGGCATCATCGAGATGTCGCCCGAGGGCGGCTTCTCCGAGCGGCACGAACCGCTCGACGAGTACAAGCTCTACCGTCTGGTGGCCTTCGAGTCGCCCGAGGTGCTGCCGGCGCAGCCCGACGCCGACGGCCGGATCACGCGCACGGAGAAGTTCCGCGGCCGCGTCTCGCGCTTCTTCTTCGAGGACCGGGTCGCCCCGGTCACCCCGACGGAGCTGGCCGCGGCGCACGACGCCCACCACGGCCACGCCGTCGAGGGCGAGGGCGAAAAGGCCCGGATCGGCCACTAGCCCCGGCCACACCCCGTCCCGCGGGCCCCGACCACCACGGTCGGGGCCCGCGGGCGTTTAACCTGACTTCCCGCTCCCGCGCTGCCGGCGCGGCAGGGACGGTGTGGGCGGTGACCGTGCCCGGCGGCCGCCGCCCCTAGGCGAGGGCCGAGCGCAGGGCGGCGACGATCTCGGCCGTGGTCCCCGTTTCGGCGATCAACGGGAACACGCGCACGAGGCGGGCCGCGAGGTCGTCCGCCGTGAACGCGTTCAGGGCCGTCTTGGCGACGCTGAGGTCGGCGTCGCCACGCTGCAGGTCGACGGCGATCAGGGCGGAGGTGGGGTCGACGCGGGTGATGCTCATGGATGCGCTGTCCTTTCGGTGGGCAGGTGCCGAGTGGAGCCCAGCAGGTGCGGGACGCTGCCGTGTTCCGTCAGCGCGTCGGGTCGTAGTCGTGCGGCGGGCGCATGCCGGGGCGCTGCAGCGGCACCCAGAGCTTGTAGCGGTCGGCCCGGTACAGCGACACCGAGTAGTCGACGAGCTCGCGCCGGACATACGCGTGGCGCTGGATCTTCAGGAGTGGGAAGCCCGCGTCGACCGCGAGCAGCTGCGCGTCGGACGCGGACGCCGCCGTCGCCTCGACCTGGTCCTCCCCCCACTCCATGACGAGGCCGTAGCGCTCCTCCAGGGAACTGTAGAGCGAGCGCGGCGCCGGTTCGTCGAGGAACCCAGGGACGCGGTGCGACGGGAGGTAGTTCTCGTCGAGACTCATGGGCACGCCGTCGGCCAGCAGGAGACGGCGGAAGCGGACCACGGGCGAGCCCTCCTCGAGCTCCATCTCGCGGGCGAGCGCGCCGACGGCGGGCACCTCGTCGAAGCGGAGGACGCGGGCCGCCGGCACCATGCCGCGGCGCTGCATCTCCTCGCTGTAGGAGGTGAGCTTCACCTGGAGGTCCATCTTGGGGCGTGCGACGAAGGTGCCGACGCCGATGATCCGCTCGAGCACGCCCTCCTCGACGAGGACGTCGATCGCCTGCCGGACCGTCATGCGGGCCACGCCGAAGTGCCGCGTGAGGTCGCGTTCCGACGGAATGGCCTGTCCCGGCTTGCAGGCCGTCCGCGCGTGCTCCGCGAGGATGCGCTTGAGCTGCAGGTGCTTGGCCTCCGTGGACGCCGGCTCGAGGCGTCCACGGATGGTCTCCACCCGGCTACCCGGCATCGGGACGGGGCTGGGGGGCGGGGCAGGGCATGCCTCCATGGTACGCGCGGAGCCCGCGAGGCGGGGGCCGGCGGCGGGGCCTTAAACGCCGAGTGGCGGGACACCCAGGGGGTGTCCCGCCACTCGGCGGATGGCGCGCTTGGCGCTAGTGCGCGTGGTCGCCGCGGCTGTACTCGTAGACCCAGCCGATCAGGGCCACGATGCACAGGCCGACGCCGATGTACGTGATCCAGAAGCCGACCGCGAGGCCCAGGAAGCCGATGGCGGCGGCGGAGCCCAGCACGAGCGGCCACCAGCTCCACGGGGAGAACATGCCGATGGCTCCGGCGTTCTCGTGGATTTCGCCGTCGACGCGGTCCTCGGGACGGTCACCGACGCGCTTGGCGGTGTAGTACAGGTAGAACCCGATCATCGCGGACAGGCCGGCGGTCATGAACAGGGCCGGGAAGCCCACCCACTCGCTCCACTCGGTCATGATGCCGTAGACGATGCCGACGGGGACGAAGAAGAAGATCCCGCCCAGGAACAGCCATGCTTCGATCTTCATGTTTAGCGGTCCTTCTGGTCGGCCGGCCCGAAGATCTTCGCCACGGGCTGGGTCGGGGTCGAGCGCAGGCCCAGCTCCGGGTGGTGCAGGTCGAGCGCCGGGCGCTCGGAGCGGATCCGCGGGATCGAGTGGAAGTTGTGGCGCGGCGGCGGGCAGGAGGTCGCCCACTCCAGCGAGGCACCGAAGCCCCACGGGTCGTCGACCATGACCTTCTTGCCGTGGCGCGCGGTCGTCCACACGTTCCAGAAGAACGGGATGAGCGACATGCCGAGGATGAACGCGAACACCGTGGAGAACTGGTTCATCTGCGTGAAGTTGTCCTCGGGCATGTAGTCGGCGTACCGGCGCGGCATGCCCATGACACCCAGCCAGTGCTGGATGAGGAACGTGCCGTGGAAGCCGATGAACAGGAGCCAGAAGTGGATCTTGCCCAGGCGCTCGTTCAGCATCTTGCCCGTCCACTTCGGCCACCAGAAGTAGAAGCCGGCGAACATCGCGAACACGACCGTTCCGAAGACGACGTAGTGGAAGTGGGCGACGACGAAGTACGTGTCGGACACGTGGAAGTCCAGCGGCGGGGCGGACAGGATGATGCCGGTCAGGCCGCCGAAGAGGAACGTGGCCATGAAGCCGAGGCTCCAGAGCATCGGGGTCTCGAACGTGACCGAGCCGCGCCACAGCGTGCCGATCCAGTTGAAGAACTTCACGCCGGTCGGCACCGCGATCAGCATGGTCATGAACCCGAAGAACGGCAGCATGACGGAGCCGGTGACGTACATGTGGTGGGCCCACACGGCCACGGACAGGGCGGCGATCGCGATGGTCGCGAACACGAGGCCCTTGTAGCCGAAGATCGGCTTGCGGCTGAACACCGGGAAGATCTCGGAGACGATGCCGAAGAACGGCAGCGCGATGATGTACACCTCGGGGTGGCCGAAGAACCAGAACAGGTGCTGCCACAGGACCGGGCCACCGGCCTCGGGGTCGAAGATATGCGCCCCGAAGCGGCGGTCGGCGCCCAGGGCGAACAGGGCGGCGGCGAGCGGCGGGAAGGCCATCAGGATCAGGATCGAGGTGATCAGCGTGTTCCAGGTGAAGATCGGCATGCGCCACATGGTCATGCCGGGGGCGCGCAGGCAGATGATCGTGGTGATGAAGTTGACCGCACCGAGGATCGTGCCGAAGCCGGAGAGCGCCAGGCCGAAGACCCAGAGGTCACCGCCGACGCCGGGGCTGAACGTGGTGTTGGACAGCGGCGCGTAGGCGAACCAGCCGAAGGAGGCGGCGCCCTGCGGGGTGATGTAGCCGGCCAGGGCGATCGTGGAGCCCATGGAGAAGAACCAGAACGCCAGGGCGTTCAGGCGCGGGAAGGCGACGTCGGGGGCGCCGATCTGCAGGGGCATGACCACGTTTGCGAAGCCGGCGAACAGCGGGGTCGCGAACATGAGCAGCATGATCGTGCCGTGCATCGTGAACAGCTGGTTGTACTGCTCCTTGGTCTGCAGGATCTGCATGCCGGGCTCGAAGAGCTCGGCGCGGATCAGCAGGGCCATGATGCCGCCGATGCAGAAGAACACGAACGACGTGATCAGGTACATGTACCCGATCGTCTTGTGGTCGGTCGAGGTGATCCAGTTGACGATGATCCGTCCCTTGGACACCGGGACCACGCGCGGGGCGAGCTGTTTCGCCTCGTCCGTGGCGTACTCGTAGGTCGTCATGGCTGCCTACTCTCCTTCGCCGCTGTGGGTGCTGGTGGAGTTGACCAGGTTGGGCGAGCGGTCGTACTCCTCGCCGACGTGGCCGTCGCGCATGGTGCCCAGCTGCTGCCGGAACTCCGCTTCGGAGACCACCTCGACGTTGAAGAGCATCTCCGAGTGGTACTCGCCGCACAGCTCGGCGCACTTGCCGGCGTACGTGCCCTCCACCTGGGGGGTCAGGTAGATGTAGTTGGTCTTGCCCGGGATCATGTCGAGCTTCTGCAGGAACGCGGGCACCCAGAACGAGTGGATGACGTCGCGGGAGTTCAGCTCGAGAGTGACGGGGACGTCGGCCGGAAGGTACAGCGTCGGCAGCTCGGCCTCCTGGCCCTCCGTGCCGTCCAGCTGCGCCTGCACGCCGACGGTGTGCTTCTCCTGGCCCTCGTACGAGTAGTTGAAGTCCCAGGACCACTGCTTCGCGCGGACGTCCACGACGAGCGGGGAGTCGACCGGTGAGTTGATCGTGCGCTCGGTCGCGTCGGAGAACGTGAAGAAGGTCAGGACGACCATCAGGGGCACGGCCGTGTAGAAGATCTCGATCGGCAGGTTGTAGCTCAGCTGACGCGGGTAGCCCGTGTCGCCCTTGCGGCGGCGGTAGGCCACGATGCACCAGATCATGAGGGCCCACGTCAGGAGGCCGACGATCAGGACCGCGATCCACGAGTTAACCCAGAGGTCCTGGATCATCCCCGTGTGGTTGGTGACATCGCGCTCCTCGTTCGGGAGCCAGCCACGCTGGGCTTGTTCTGAACAACCCGTCAACAACAGCGCCAGCGATCCGGCGGCGGCTACTGCCTTCGCCTTCCCAGCGCGGCGGCTGCTGGTTCGGTCAAGCGAACTCACAGACGGCCCTTCCTCTTTGTTGGTGCTGAATGATTCCGCGCGCCGCGCGGGCCGGGCGGGCCGAGGGCGCGGAGCGACAGAGCATGGTTTTACTACCTAGCGTAGAGCTTACCCCGTGGCCGCCGCGGATGCAGACAGGGCCGCCCCCGCGTCCCCGATGGTTACGCGTGGGGGCGGCCCTGTGTGCCGGTTCCCGTGCCTCCTAGTGGAAGGAGTCCCCGCAGGCGCAGGAGCCGCCCGCGTTCGGGTTGTCGATGGTGAAGCCCTGCTTGGAGATCGTGTCCTCGAAGTCGATCGAGGCGCCGCTGAGGTAGGGCACGCTCATCTTGTCGATGACGACCTCCACGCCCTTGAAGTCGCGTACCGCGTCGCCGTCGAGCAGCCGCTCGTCGAAGTAGAGCTGGTAGATCAGCCCGGAGCAGCCGCCCGGCTGCACGGCGACGCGCAGGCGCAGGTCGGTCCGGCCCTCCTGCTCCAGGAGGCTGCGCACCTTCTCGGCGGCGACCTCCGACAGCGCGACCTCGTGGGTCGGCAGTTCGGTCGGGTCGGCGGGGGTGTTCGTGGTGGCGGTCATCTGGACTCCTCCAATGCTGCGTCGGTCGGGGCGGCGCGTGGGGCCGCCACCCTTCACAACATGGTACGCCCCCCGGTCATTCCGCCAGTCCCCCGGCGTCCAGCCGGGCCAGCAACAGGGCCTCGGCCGTGATGGCCCGGCGAAAGTCCTCCAGGTGCAGCGACTCGTTGGCGCTGTGGGCCCGGGTGTCCGGGTCCTCGACGCCGGTCACGAGGATCTGTGCGTCCGGGTAGACCTCGCGCAGGTCCGCGATGAAGGGGATCGATCCGCCGATGCCGATCTCGACCGCGGGGGTCCCCCAGGCCTCGCCCAGGGCCCAGAGGCAGGCCCGCGCCGCGGGGGCCGACGTGTCGGTCGCAAACGCCTGGCCCGCCTCCTCCGGCTCGAAGGCGACGTCGGCGCCGAACAGGTCCTGGCCGAGCACGTGGCGCTCCAGGGCGGCCTGGGCGGCGGCCGGGTCCTGGCCGGGCGCGAGGCGGACGCTGACCTTGAAGCGGGTGGCCGGCTGCAGCGTGTTCGAGGCCAGCTCGACGGCGGGAATGTCCATGCCGGTGACGGACAGCGCCGGCTTGTTCCACAGCCGGTCGGCAAGGGGCCCCGTGCCCGCGAGGCGCACCCCGTCGAGCACCGACGCGTCCCGGCGGAAGTCCTCCTCCGCGTACTCGACGGCCGCCGTCTCGTGGGCCACCAGGCCGGGGATGGCCACGGAGCCGTCGGCGTCGTGGAAGCTGGCGATGAGCCGGGCGGCGAGCGTCGGGGCGTCCAGCACGGGACCGCCGTACATGCCGGAGTGCACGGCGTGCTCGAGCACGCGGACGGAGACCGTGCCGCCGACCATGCCCCGCAGGCTCGTGGTCAGGGCGGGCACCCCGACGCGCCAGTTGCTCGAGTCCGCGACGACGATCGCGTCCGCGCGCAGCAGGTCGCGGTACCGCTCCAGGAACGGGCGGAACGTCGGCGACCCGGCCTCCTCCTCCCCCTCCACGAACAGCGTCACGCCGAGCCCGAGGTCCCCGGCGTCGACCAGGACCGCGCGCAGGGCGGCCAGGTGCACCATGATGCCGGCCTTGTCGTCGGCGGCCCCGCGCCCGTAGAGCCGGCCGCCCGCCTCGGTGGCGACGAAGGGCTCCGTCTCCCACAGCGCCCGCTCCCCCGGCGGCTGCACGTCGTGGTGGGCGTAGAGCAGCACGGTGGGCTTGCCGGGCGCGGCGGGGCGGCGGGCGACGACGGCGGGGCCGCCCTCGACGCCGTCCTCCCCCGCGGCGCGCAGGATGCTCACGTCGGGGAACCCGGCGTCGGCGGCGAGGCGGGCGACGGCCTCCGCGCTGCGGGCGAGCTCGGCCGGGTCGAAGGCCTCCCAGGCAATCCCGGGGATCGCGACGAGCTCCTTGAGCTCCTCCACGGTGGCGGCGAACCCGGCGTCGACGCGGGCGGCGATGGCGGCGGTGTCGACGGTGGGCGCGGCGGCCGCCGTGTCGGCGGGGTGGTGCGGGAATGTCATGCGGCCCACACTAGCCGCCCGGCGGCTAGACTTGCCGGGTGTTTGGACGAAAGAAGGACCAGGATCCCACGCCCGCCGCTCCCGTGGAGCCCGCGGAGCCGGGCGTCGGCAAGGGCGCCCCGACCCCGAAGCGCAGCCAGCAGGAGGCGCAGCGGAAGCGTCCGCTCGTGCCCACGGACCGCAAGGCCGCCAAGGAGCAGGCCCGCCGCCAGCGCCTCGAGCAGCAGGAGCGGATGCGCCTGGCGAACGAGACCGGCGACGAGCGCTACATGATGCCGCGCGACCGAGGCCCGCAGAAGCGCTTCGCGCGGGACTTCGTGGATGCCCGGTGGATGGTCGGCGAGTTCCTCATGATCATCATCTTCGCGTTCCTGATCTTCTCGCTGGCCATGCCGGGCGCCGTCGAGGTGCAGGCCACCGTGACGCTGGTGCTCTGGGGCGTCCTGGCGGTGACGGTCATCGACGCCTTCATCATGACCCGGCAGCTGAAGAAGCGGCTCGTCGCCAAGTTCGGCCACTCCGAACGGGGCGTGCTCTGGTACGCGGCGATGCGTAGCCTGCAGTTCCGCAAGCTGCGCCTGCCCAAGCCGCAGGTCAAGCGCGGGGAGACCCCCAGCTGACCCTGGCCGGACGCGACGACGGCGGCGCCGTACCCCCGAGGGGTGCGGCGCCGCCGTCGTTGCGGCTCAGTGCATGGTCAGCGCGCGGCTAGCGCGCGCCGCAGGCCGCGGTTGATGCGGGCGGCCCAGAACGGGCCCTCGTAGAGGAACGCGGTGTAGCCCTGGACCAGGTCCGCGCCGGCGTCGAGCCGCTCGAGCACGTCCCCCGCCGTCGTCACCCCTCCCACGGACACGACGGCGGTCTCCGGACCCAGCTGTCCGCGCAGGCGGCGCAGGACCTCCAGGGACCGGGCGCGCAGCGGCGCCCCGCTGAGGCCCCCGGCCCCGATCTCCTCGACCCGCGCCGGGTCGGTGGCCAGGCCCTCCCGCCCGATGGTCGTGTTGGTGGCGACGACACCGTCCAGCCGCAGCTCGCGGACGAGTGCCGCGACGGCGTCGACGTCGTCGTCCGCCAGGTCGGGCGCGATCTTCACCAGCAGCGGGACGTGCCGGCCCGCGACCCGGTCCGCCTCGGCCCCCACTCCCGCCAGCAGCGGGCGCAGCGTGTCGACCCCCTGGAGCAGCCGCAGACCCGGCGTGTTCGGCGAACTGACGTTGACCACGAGGTAGTCGGCGTGCGGGGCCAGCAGGCGCGTGCTCGCCAGGTAGTCGTCGAGGGCGTCCTCCAGCTCGACCACCTTGGTCTTGCCGATGTTCACGCCCAGGACCGGACGCGGTGCGCCGAAGCGGCGGGCCAGGAGGGGCCGGGCCGCGGCGGCGCGGGGGGCGACG
Source organism: Arthrobacter paludis (assembly GCF_056782315.1). Taxonomy (NCBI): domain Bacteria; kingdom Bacillati; phylum Actinomycetota; class Actinomycetes; order Micrococcales; family Micrococcaceae; genus Arthrobacter; species Arthrobacter paludis. The sequence goes on along the minus strand of NZ_JBXAEW010000010.1, from coordinate 25,193 downwards.
GCGGCCGCCCCGTCGTTGTTGAACCCCATGCGGTTGATGACGGCGCGGTCCTCCACGAGCCGGAACAGGCGCGGTTGCGGGTTGCCCGGCTGGGCCCGGCCGGTAATGGTGCCGACCTCGATGTGCCCGAACCCGAGGTCGGCGAGGGCGGCCACGCCGTGGCCCTCCTTGTCGAACCCGGCGGCGAGCCCGAACGGAGACGGGAAGTCGATCCCCATGACGGTGCGCCGCAGGGACGCGTGGGGGCGTGTCGTCCGGCGCAGCACCGCTGAGGCGCGGGTCCGCTCGGCGAGCCGGATCATGCGGAAGCCGATGCGGTGGGCGCGTTCGGGGTCCATGCCGGAGAAGACAACGCGGAAGAAGGCGGGGTACAGGCGCATGGGGACCAGTTTCCCGTGGGCGGGGCGCCAGCGCCAAACCGCCATTAGGCTCGGGGCATGCGGCACGGCAGGCGGGAGGGGACGACCGGGGAACCGGGCGCGGGCGCTTCCGGCCCCTTTCTGGAGTCCGGGGCCGGCCGCGAGGGCCAGGTGCCGGTGGGCCATGAGGTCCCCGAAGCCGCTGAACTCGACCCCGCGGCCCGCTATGCGGCGGACACGCCCCCGGGCGCTTGGATGCCCGACGTGCTCGGGCCCGGCTTCGAGTACCTGTCGCTGCCCGGCGGTCGTGACGGGGAGGGGCCGGTCGGCGCGACGCTCGTGCGGCACCGGCCCGGCGGGGCGGACGGACGCGGCGGCATGCTCCGCGGGAGCCTGCGGCGGGCGCTGCTCCGGGTCCGCGGGGACGGCGCCGCAGAGACTCCGCCGCCCGCCGTGCTGGCCGTGCACGGGTGGAGCGACTACTTCTACAACACCGGTCTCGCCCGCCACTGGACCGACCGCGGATTCAGGTTCCACGCCCTGGACCTGCGCCGGTACGGCCGCAGCCTGCGGCCGTGGCAAACCCCCGGGTACGTCACCGACCTGTCCGAATACGACGCGGACCTGGAGGCCGCGCTGTCCGCCATGGAGCACGACCTCGGCGGGCGGCCCCGGCCGCTGGTGCTGCAGGGCCACTCCACGGGCGGGCTGGTCGCCGCGCTGTGGGCCGCCCGCAATCGGGGGGCCGTCGACGGGCTCGTGCTCAACGCGCCGTGGCTGGAGATGCAGGGCAGCGCGCTGGTGCGCCACGCCGCCACTGGCATCCTCGACCCCGTGGCGCGGCTCCGCCCGCGCACCCGCGTGCGGCTGCCCGAGACCGACCACTACTGGCAGTCGCTGAGCCGGCAGGCCCGCGGCGAGTGGGATCTGCACCCGGTGTGGCGGCCCCGTCACGCATTTCAGGTGACCGCCGGCTGGATCACGGCCGTGATGACCGGACACGCCGCCGTGTCGCGCGGCCTGGACCTGGACGTCCCGGTGCTCGTCCTGACCAGCGACCGGACGGTCTACGGCACCCAGTTCACGGAGGCGATGCTGTCGGCCGACGCGGTGATCGACGTCGCGCGGGTGCGGCAGCGGGCCCTCGGCCTCGGCCGCCAAGTCACGATCGCCACGGTCCCCGGCGCCATGCACGATGTGTTCACGTCCTCGGTCCGCGCGCGCGCCGACGCCTACCGGGCCCTGGACGCCTGGGCGTTCGGCCACCTCCGCCCCGGTCCAGGGCCGTAGGCCGCCAGCGGGGCCGGGGCGCGCCGTCCACGTGGTCTGGGCCCCGCGTTCCGCCGTGCGGGGTCCGTGCTACTCCCCGTCGGTCCGGTGGGCCGCCTCCAGCTGCGCCGCGTCCTGCTCGGGCGTGTCCACCGCCCCGCCGTACCGGCGGTCCCGACGGGCGTACTCCTCGACGGCCCGCCACAGCGTGCGCCGGTCGACGTCCGGCCAGAGGACGTCCAGGAAAACCATCTCGGCGTAGGCGGACTGCCAGAGCAGGAAATTCGAGGTGCGCTGTTCGCCGGAGGTGCGCAGGAACAGGTCGACGTCGGGCAGGTCCGGCTCATCGAGATAGCGGGCGACGGTGCGCTCCGAGATCCCGGCCGGACGCAGCCGCCCGGCCTCGACGTCCCGCGCGATCGCGGCGACGGCGTCGGCGATCTCCGCGCGCCCCCCGTAGTTGACGCACATCGTCAGCTGGCAGGTCGAGTTGCCGGCGGTGCGGCGCTCCGCCTCCTCCAGCTCGTTCACCACGGACCGCCACAGGCGCGGCCTGCGTCCCGCCCAGCGGACGCGGACGCCCCACTCGTCCAGCTGGTCCCGCTGGCGGCGCAGCACGTCCCGCGAGAAGCCCATGAGGAAGCGCACCTCCTCCGGGCTGCGCTTCCAGTTCTCCGTCGAGAAGGCGTACACGGAGACGTACTCGATGCCGATCTCGATGGCCCCGGCCACCACGTCCAGCAGCGCGCCCTCCCCCGCGCGGTGCCCCTCGGTACGCGGCAGTCCCCGCTGGTTGGCCCAGCGGCCGTTGCCGTCCATCACGATGGCCACGTGCCGCGGCACGAGCCGGCGGGGAATCCGCGGCGGCTCGGCACCGCTCGGGTGGGGCTGCGGCGGCACGGGGCCGCCGGGCCGTTGTCCGGGACGCGGGGCGGGGGGAGTCAGCGCGGATCACGCCCTTTCGACATGCTTCAACGAGGCGACGACCCGTTCCAGGTGCCACTGCAGGTATCCTGCCACAATCCCTGCGGCCTCCCGGCGGGCGGCGCTGCCGCTGGGCCGGGCCGCGCCCCAGTCCCCCGCGAGCAGGGCGGCCAGCAGGGCCATGGTCTCGGGGGCCGGCGACGCCGATCCCGCCGGGCGGCAGTCCGGGCAGACCGCGCCGCCGACCACGGTGTTCACGGCGGAGTGCGGACCGGGACGGCCGCAGCGCGCACAGTCGGTGAAGCTGGGCGCCCAGCCCGCCGTCGCCAGGGCGCGCAACAGGTACGAGTCCAGCAGCAGCCCCGCGTCCTCCGCGCCCCGCGCGAGGGCCGCCAGCGCCCCGTGCAGGAGCCGGAACTGGGCGGCCGACGTGTCGCTGTCCGCGTCGGTGAGCCGCTCCGCCGTCTCCGCCATGGCGTGCGCCGCCGTGTAGCGGGAGTAGTCGGAGGCCAGGCTCTGGCCGTAGGGGGCGGCGAGCTGGGCCTGGGACACGATGTCGAGGCTGCGCCCGTGGACGAGCTGCAGGTCCACCAGCATGAACGGCTCGAGGCTGGCCCCGAGCTTGGAGCTGGTGCGGCGCACGCCCTTGGCCACGGCCCGCACCTGGCCGCGGTCCGCGGTCAGCAGGACCACGATCCGGTCCGCCTCCCCCAGCCTGTGCGTGCGCAGCACCAGGCCGCGGGTGCGGTAGGAGCGCGAGGCGAACGTGGAGCGGGACACCCGACCATTCTCCCACCCGGGCCCCGACGGTTGGCGAACGGCAAGGGCCCCGTCCCGCGGAGCGCGGAAACGGGGCCCTCGGCGGCGGGGCTACTGGCTGTCGCGGATCGCGCGGTTGACCGCGGAGACGACGGCCTTGAGCGCCGACAGGTTGGTGTTGGTGTCGAGCCCGACGCCCCACAGGATGCGGTCGCCGACGGCGCATTCCACATACGCGGCGGCCATGGCGCTGCCGCCCTCGCTCAGGGCGTGCTCCGTGTAGTCCAGGACGCGCACGTCCACGCCGTCCTCGGCGAGCATCGCCAGCAGCGCGTTGATCGGGCCGTTGCCGTGCGCGGTGCGGCGCTGCGCCTCGCCGTCGACCATCAGGGTCGCCGTGAGCGTGAACGTGCCGTCCTCGGCCGCGTCGCTCGTGACGCTGCCGAGCCGGTAGCGGCCCCACGCGGCGGCGCCGGTGTCCTCGGCCGGGAGGTACTCGTCCTGGAAGATGTTCCAGATCTCGGCGGCGCTGACCTCGCCGCCCTCCCCCTCGGTCTTGTGCTGGATCACGCCCGAGAACTCGATCTGCGCGCGGCGCGGCAGCTCCAGGGAGTGCTCGCTCTTGAGCAGGTAGGCGACGCCGCCCTTGCCGGACTGGGAGTTCACCCGGATCACGGCCTCGTAGGTCCGCCCGATGTCCTTCGGATCGACCGGCAGGTAGGGGACGGCCCACGGGATCTCGTCGACCGACTTGCCGGCCGCGGCGGCGTCGCGCTCCATCGCCTCGAAGCCCTTCTTGATCGCGTCCTGGTGCGAACCGGAGAAGGCCGTGAACACCAGGTCGCCGCCGTAGGGGCTGCGCTCGGGGACGGGGAGCTGGTTGCAGTACTCGGCCGTGCGCCGGATCTCGTCCATGTCGGAGAAGTCCAACTGCGGGTCGATGCCCTGGCCGAACAGGTTCATGCCCAACGTGACCAGGTCCACGTTGCCGGTCCGCTCGCCGTTGCCGAACAGGCAGCCCTCGATCCGGTCCGCGCCGGCCATGTAGCCCAACTCGGCGGCGGCCACGCCGGTGCCGCGGTCGTTGTGCGGGTGCAGGGACAGGATGATGCCCTCGCGGTGGGCCAGGTTGCGGTGCATCCACTCGATGGAGTCGGCGTAGACGTTCGGCGTGGCCATCTCGACGGTCGCGGGCAGGTTGAGGATCATCTGCCGGTCGGTGGAGGCCTCCAGGACCTCGCCCACGGCGTCGGAGATCCGCTTCGCGAACTCCAGCTCCGTGCCCGTGAAGGACTCCGGCGAGTACTGGTAGACGATCTCCGTGCCCGTCAGCTGCTCTTCGTACTTCCGGCAGAGGCGGGCGCCGGACAGGGCGATGTCGACGATGCCGTCCATGTCCTGGTTGAACACGACCCGGCGCTGCAGCACCGACGTCGAGTTGTACAGGTGCACGATCGCGCGGTCGGCCCCCTCGAGCGCCTCGTAGGTCCGCTCGATCAGGTGCTCGCGGGACTGGGTGAGGACCTGGATCGTCACGTCGTCCGGGATGCGGTCGCGCTCGATGAGCTGGCGGACGAAGTCGAAGTCGGTCTGCGAGGCCGACGGGAACCCGACCTCGATCTCCTTGAACCCCATGCCGACCAGGAGGTCGAACATCTTGTGCTTCCGCTCGGGGCTCATCGGGTCGATCAGCGCCTGGTTGCCGTCGCGGAGGTCGACCGCGCACCAGCGCGGGGCCTTCGTGATGACGCGGTCCGGCCAGGTGCGGTCCGGCAGCGACACGGTGATCTGGTCCTGGAACGGGACGTACTTGTGGACGGGCATGCCGGAGGGCTTCTGCAGGTTCTGCATGTCGGGGTGGCCTCTTCAGTAGGTGGGGAAACTGGTGGCCGGCAGCACGGAACTCCGCAGCGAGGGGTCGGCCTCAGGACCCGCTGGTCCGTGTCGCCTCGCCGCGGCGGCTAAGTAGAAGCATCCGCATGCGCATGAAACCACCCTAGCATCGCCGGCACGGGGCCGCGGGGCGGCCCCGGCAATGTTGCGCCTCAGAAGCCGAGGCGTCCCAGCTGCTTCGGATCGCGCTGCCAGTCCTTGGCGACCTTGACGTGCAGGTCGAGGTACACCTTCGTGCCCAGCAGCGCCTCGATGCCCTTGCGGGCCCGCGTGCCGACCTCGCGCAGGCGGGCCCCGCCGCGGCCGATGACGATCGCCTTCTGGCTGGGCCGCTCCACGAAGAGGTTGGCGTGGATGTCCAGCAGCGGGTTGTCCTCACTCCTGCCCTCCCGCGGAAGCATCTCCTCCACGACGACGGCCAACGAGTGCGGCAGCTCGTCGCGCACGCCCTCCAGGGCGGCCTCGCGGATCAGCTCCGCGACCATGACGGCCTCCGGCTCGTCCGTCAGCTCGCCGCCCGGGTAGAGGGGCGGCGAGAGGGGCATCTGCCGCACCAGCAGGTCCGCGACCTCCTGCACCTGGTAGCCGTCCGCGGCGGAAACGGGCACGACGGCGGTCCACCCGTCCTCTCCGAGCGTCTCCCGGCCGAGCCGGTCCACGGCGAGCAGCTGGGCCGCCAGCGCCGCGCGGTCGACCAGGTCCGCCTTGGTCACGATCGCCACGACCGGGGTGCGCCGCAGCTGGGCCAGCTGGGAGGCGATGAAGCGGTCGCCCGGGCCGATCTTCTCGTTCGCCGGCAGGCAGAAGCCGATCGCGTCGACCTCGGCCAGCGTCTCGGCCACGAGGTCGTTCAGGCGCTGTCCAAGGAGGGTGCGCGGACGGTGGAGGCCGGGCGTATCGACGAGCACGAGCTGTGCGTCCGGGCGGTGAACGATGCCGCGGATCGTGTGGCGGGTCGTCTGCGGCCGGTTGGAGGTGATCGCGACCTTCTGCCCGACCAGGGCGTTGGTCAGGGTCGACTTGCCCGCGTTGGGGCGTCCGACGAAGGACGTGAAGCCCGCGCGGTGGCCCTCGGGCCACTCGGCCGCCAGCGGGCCGGGGGTCTCGGATCGGGACATGGGACTACTCCTTCCCGCCGTCGGCGGCGGTCGTGTCGTCGCGGGCGGGGACCTCGCGGTGTCCCCGGTAGCGGGCGAGGATGGTGCCGATGCGGTTGCGCCGGCCCTCGAGGGTCTCGGCGACCAGGTGGACCCCGTCGACCTCGGCCTCGGACCCGACAATCGGCACCCGGCCGAGGGCCTTGGCCAGCAGCCCGCCGACGGTGTCGACCTCGTCGTCGTCGATGTCGAGCCCGAACAGGTCGCCGAAGTCGTCGAGTCCCATGCGTGCGTCGACGCGGAACCGGCCGTCGCCCAGGTCCGCGGCCTCGGGCCGCGAGGCGTCGTATTCGTCGTCGATCTCGCCGACGATCTCCTCGATCAGGTCCTCCAGGGTCACGAGCCCCGCGGTGCCGCCGTACTCGTCGATGACGATCGCGACGTGCGTCGACTCGCGCTGCAGCTCGCGCAGCAGTTCCCCGACGGCCTTGGATTCGGGCACGTAGCGGGTGTCGCGGGCGAGGGACTCCACGGGGTGGGCGTCCTCGGGGTGGGAGTGGAGCCGCGCGGCGACATCCTTGAGGTAGACGATGCCGACGATGTCGTCGGCGCCCTCGCGGATCACCGGGATGCGGGAGCAGCCGGAGCGCAGGAACAGGCTCAGGGCCTCCGGCAGCGGCGTGCCGACGTCGACCGTGACCATGTCCGTCCGCGGCACCATGACGGAGCGCACCCGCGTGTCGTTGAGGTCGAAGACGGAGTGGATGAGGTCGGCCTCGTCGTCCTCGAGCATGTCCGCCTCGCTGGCGCGGTCGACCATGTCGCGGAACTGCTCCTCCGTGAAGAACTCCTCCTCCTGGGTCCGTCCCGGCGAGAGCGCGGCGCCGACGCGCACGAGCCATCCCGGCACCGGTCCGAGGACGACGCGCAGCACGCGCACCAGCGGCGCGGTGGCGACGACGGCGGAGGCCGCGTGGACGCGGCCGATCCGGCGCGGCGAGACGCCGACGAGGACGAACCCGACGGCGGCCATGGTCGCCGTGGCGAGGAGTCCCGCCCACCAGATGTCGCGCAGGAGGTCGAAGTAGAGCAGGGCGATCGCGGTGGCGGACGCGGTCTCGAACCAGATGCGCCAGAAGCGGACGGCGTGCGTGTGGGCCGTCGGCTCCGCGAGGATCTGGCGCAGGCGCGGGCGGGGGCGCTCGGCGAGCATCTGCTCCGCCTCGGAGCGGGACAGGTAGAGGAACGCGGCCTCGGCCGCGGTGAGGATGGCCGCACAGGCGATGAACGCCAGGGACGCGGCCAGCAGGAGCGCGATGGTCATTCGGTGGTGGCCCGCGGGGCCGGGCGGCCGAGGAAGGACTCGAGGAGCGTTCCCTGCAGCGCGAACATCTCCCGCTCCTCCTCCGGCTCGGCGTGGTCGTAGCCCAGCAGGTGGAGCATGCCGTGGGCCGTGAGCAGCAGCAGCTCGTCCTGCAGGGGGTGGCCGTGGCGGGTGGCCTGCTCCGCGGCGACTGCCGGACAGGCGACGATGTCCCCGAGCATGCCGGCGGGGCTGGGGCTGCCGGGCGATCCGGGGCGCAGTTCGTCCATGGGGAAGGACATCACGTCGGTCGGGCCGGGCAGGTCCATCCAGTCCAGGTGCAGCCGCTCCATGGCCTGCTCGTCCACGAGCAGGATCGAGACGTCGGCCTCCGGGTGCACGTGCAGCGAGACCATGATGTGGGCGGCGAGGGCGCGCAGCTGCTCCAGGTCGGCGTCGGCGTCGGTCTCGTTGTTCACTTCCACGGACACGGCTCAGGACTCCTTGGGGTGCGGCGTGGTGCGGGGTGTGCGGTGGGCGGGACCCCGGCGGGGTCCCCGCTGCGGCGGGCCGGCCTCGCGCTCCGTCCACGCCTCGTAGGCGGACACGATGCTGGAGACCAGCCGGTGGCGGACGACGTCGTTGGCGTCGAGGAGGCAGAACGCGATGTCGTCGACGCCTCCGAGGATCTCGGTGACCACGCGCAGGCCGGACTTCGTGCCGCCGGGCAGGTCGATCTGCGTGACGTCCCCGGTCACCACGACCTTCGAGCCAAAGCCCAGGCGCGTCAGGAACATCTTCATCTGTTCGGGCGTCGTGTTCTGGGCCTCGTCGAGGATGATGAAGGCGTCGTTGAGGGTCCGGCCGCGCATGTAGGCCAGCGGGGCGACCTCGATCGTGCCGGCCGCCATCAGCCGCGGGATCGATTCCGGGTCGATCATGTCGTGCAGCGCGTCGTAGAGGGGCCGCAGGTAGGGGTCGATCTTGTCCGTGAGCGTTCCGGGCAGGAACCCCAGCTTCTCCCCCGCCTCGACGGCGGGCCGGGTCAGGATAATGCGGCTGACCTCCTTGGCCTGCAGCGCCTGCACCGCCTTCGCCATGGCCAGGAACGTCTTGCCGGTGCCGGCGGGGCCGATGCCGAAGACGATCGTGTTGTCGTCGATCGCATCGACGTACGACTTCTGGTTCACCGTCTTGGGCCGGATGCTCTTGCCGCGGCCGGAAAGGATGTTCAGCCCGAAGACCTCGCCGGCCGCCCCCGGGGCCGCGTTGCCGGCCTCGACCATCCGCACGATCTGCTCGACGGTCTGTGGGCCGACGCGGGTACCGCGCCGGGCGATGCCGCGGGCCTCGGCAACCACCCGCAACGCCTTGGAGGCCTCCGTCGCGTCGCCCGAGACGGTCAGTTCGTTCCCGCGCACGTGCATGCGCGCCCCCGGGTACACGCCCTCGATGATGCGCAGGACCTCGTCCTGGGCCCCCAACGCGGCGACCATCTCGTCCGTGGTGTCGAACCTGACCACGGTCGCTCCTCCAGGGCCGGTCGTGCTGGCTTCTTCGCTCATGCGTGCGTGTGCTGCCTCCCACAGCCGCGCCGACGGTGGTGGGGTCCCGGAGCACCGGGGCCGTCCGCGCGAGACCATCCTACGCGAGCCGCCGTCCCCCGCCCCGACGCGGCGGAGCCCGTTTAGCCCAACCGTTTAAGTATCAGTCGTACAACAGTCCGGTTCCGGCGCCCCGTCACGGCCGTCCCACCGCTGCGCGCTGTGCCAAGCTGGGAAGGCGGCCAGCCCCCCCGGCCGCCGTCCCCCCTCCCCCCAGGGACCCGCGAAGGAAGACCGGAAGTGCCCCAGAGACGACACCGCCCACGCGCCGCGGCGCGTGCTGCCGCGCTGGCGTCGCTCGGCCTGCTGGGTGTCCTGGCCGGATGCAGCGGCGGCGCCGCCGGCCCGGCGGCGTCGATGCCGGACCCGACGTCGGCGTCCACGTCGTCGCGCGCCGTGGCCCCCGCGCCGTCGCCGGCACCCCTAGAAACGGTCAGCAGCCACCGGCTCTCCCCCGTGTACTGGCTCGGCGAACGGGACCAGACCGTCTACCTCTACCGCGAGTTCCAGCAGGCCGAGGACCAGGGCGATCCCATCACCACGAGCATCAAGTACCTGCTCGAGAACCAGCCGACCGACCCCGACTACTTCAGCCTCTGGCGGCCCGCCACGCGGATCGGCACGTCCATCGGCAGCGACAACACCATCACCGTGGACCTGTCGGCGGACGCCTTCGGCCGGACCATGGACGAGGGGCTTGCCCGCCGCTCCGTCCAGCAGCTGGTCCACACGGCCACCGCGGCCGCGGCGAATGCCGGCCTGCTGGCCGGCACCAGTCCCGCCAGCGTCGTCATCCTGGTCGACGGGCGCCCGGGGTACACGGCGTTCGGCCACGTGCCGCTGGTGGGGCCGATCGAGCGTTCGCCGCGCCTGCGCGCGCCGGTGTGGATCATCGACCCGCAGGAGGGGGCCAGCCTGCAGGCGGGGTCCGTGCGTGTCCACGGCGTCACGTCCGGGTACGCGGGCGGAACCCAGTGGGAGGTCCGCCGCGTGGGCGACGACGGCCAGACGGGCGAGGCCGTGGCGGGCGGGCGCCTCGCCACGGGGGCGGGCGACCTGCCCGAGAACGGGTTCGAGGTCGGCGTGCCGCTCGAGCCGGGGCGGTACGAGGTCGCCGTGTGGGGACAGGGCGGCACCGGCGCGGCGCGCCTGGGCGTCGACGACAAGCGCTTCGAGGTCCAGTAGCCCCGCGGTCGGTGGCCCGCGGGGCCCCCGCGCGGATGCGCCGCCGGGCGCGGGACGGCCGGCGGCTTCCGGTCAGCCCAGCGCGCCGGCCAGGTGCCGCACGAGTACCAGGGCCGCCGGCCCGGCCGTCGAGGCGCGCAGCACGTTCGTGCCCATCGAGGCGACGGCGGCGCCGGCCGCGCGCAGCAGCTCGACCTCGCCCGGGGCGATGCCGCCCTCCGGGCCGACCACGAGCACCACGGCCCGACCGCTCGTGCCGGCCGCGCCTTCCAGCCAGTCCCCGACGACGGAGGCCAGCGGCGCGTCGGCCTCCTCGTGGAGGACGACGACGAGGCGACCGGCCTCCGTCTCCTCGCGGGTCCGCACGGCGAGCTGCGCCGTCGTCGCCGCCGCCTCCACGTCGGGAAGGCGCGCGCGCCGGGACTGCTTGACCGCCGCGCGGACCGCCGCGGCCCACTTCGCTAGCGCCTTGGGTGCCTTCTGCGCGTTCCAGCGGACCACGCAGCGCTCCGCCTGCCACGGGACGACGGCGTCGACCCCGAGCTCGACGGCCGCCTCGACGGCCTGCAGGTCGCGGTCGCCCTTGGCGAGGGCCTGCACGAGCACGGTCCGCACCGGCGGCTCGGGCTCGTCGACCACGCGCACCACGCGGACGCCCAGCGCCCCCGCGTCCGCGGTCTCCGCCACGCACACGGCGCGGCGCCCGCGGCCGTCGACGAGGTCGACGTGCTCCCCCGGCCTGACCCGCTTGACCGTCACGGCATGGTGGCCCTCCGGGCCGTCGAGCACGAGCGCCCCGCCGGCTGCGGCGGCGTCGAGGAGCCCGCCGTCCGCCAGGAAGGCCTGGTTGCTCATCAGCCCCGGAGCCGGTCGCGCAGTCGGGAGAACACGCCGCCGCGTTCGGCGAGGCGGCCCTCGGCGACCTCCTCGCCGCGCAGGGTGGCCAGCCGCTCGATCAGTTCGCGCTGTTCGGAGTCGAGGTGGGTCGGGGTCTCGACCTGCAGGTGCACGACCAGGTCGCCGCGTCCCGAGCCGCGCAGCCGGGGCACGCCCAGCCCGTCGAGCCGGACCGTGTCCCCGGATTGCGTGCCGGGCTCGACGGTCACGGTCTGCGGGCCGTCGAAGGAGTCCAGCGAGATGTCGCTGCCCAGGATGGCCGCGGTCATGGGCACGGCGAGCGTCGCGTGGAGGTCGTGGCCCTCGCGCTCGAAGACGGGGTGCCGCTTGACCTCGATCTCGATGTAGAGGTCCCCCGCGGGACCGCCGCCCGGCCCGGCCTCGCCCTGGCCGGCGAGGTGGATGCGCGTGCCGGTGGCGACGCCCGCGGGCACCCGCAGCTGCTTGCTCACCCGCTCGCGCACCCGCCCCTGGCCCATGCACTCGTTGCAGGGGTTCGGCAGGGTCGTGCCGAATCCGCGGCACGCGCTGCACGTCTCGACCGTCATCATCGTGCCGAGGAAGGACCGCACCGGGCGCTGGACCTGGCCGCGTCCGTGGCAGATGGTGCACGTCTCGGGCGAGGTGCCCGGCTGGCAGCAGGACCCGTCACACGTCGGGCACGTGACGGCGGTGTCCATCTCCAGGGGGTACACGACGCCCTGGACGGCGTCCTTCAGGTCGATCTTCGCCGTGATCAGCGCGTCCCGGCCCGGCTGGGTCCGCGAGGCGGGGCCGCCGGCCTGGCCGGCCCCGAAGAACTGCTCGAAGATGTCGCTGAACCCGAAGCCCGCGCCCGCGCCCTGGCCGTAGCCGGCCGCCTGCCCGTTCTCGTTGCCGGTGGTGTCGTAGTTGCGGCGCTTCTCCGGGTCGGAGAGCACCTCGTACGCGCGCGTGACCAGCTTGAACCGCTCGGCCGCGTCCTCCCCAGGATTCACGTCCGGGTGCAGCTTGCGGGCCAGCTTGCGGTAGGCCTTCTTGATCTCCTCGGTGCTCGCGTCCTGCGACACGTCGAGGACCTCGTAGTGGTTGCTCACGGTCCGGGTGGGTCCTTTCGTGGATCGGTCGTTGGGCCGGCGCCTAGCCGGCGAGGATGCGCGACAGGTAGCGCGCGACGGCGCGGACGGCGGCCATGCTGGCCGGATAGTCCATGCGGGTGGGCCCGAGCACGCCCATCTTGGCGGTGGCGCTGGGGCCGTAGCCGGTCGCCACGACGGACGTCTCCGCGAGCCCGCCCGTGTTCTCGCTGCCGATCCGCACGGCGATGCCGCGGCCGTCCAGCTCCATCTCGGAGAGCAGCCGCAGCAGGACGACCTGCTCCTCGAGCGCCTCCAGCACCGGGGTGATGCTCTGGGCGAAGTCGTTCGTGGAGCGGGCCAGATTCGCCGTGCCGGCCATGACGATGCGGCTCTCCGCACCGTGGGCCGCCAGGACACGCAGCGACTCCGCCACCGCCGCACCGGCGGCCGCGAGCTCCGGGCCCAGGCCGGCCAGCGCCGCGTCGGCGGCCCCGGCCAGGGCGGTGACGCGGCGGCCGGAGGCCGCGGCCAGGAACGCGGACTTCAGCGCCGCCAGCCCGTCGTCCGTGGTCTCCGGCGGCACCTGGGCGATGCGCTGTTCGACCTTGCCCGTGGTGCTGATGAGCACGACGAGCGCCTGGCCCGTGGCCAGCAGCACGAGTTCGATGTGGCGCACGGAGTCGTCCCGCAGGTCGGGCACCTGCAGGACCGCGACTTGGTGCGTGATCTGCGCCAGCAGGCGCACCGTGCGGGCCATGACGTCGTCGAGGTCGTCCGCCCCTTCGATGAGGGCCCGGATCGCGCGGCGCTCGGCCTGCGAGAGCGGGCGGACCTCGTCGATGCGGTCGACGAAGCGGCGGTAGCCCAGCTCGGTCGGGACGCGCCCCGCCGACGTGTGCGGCGCGACGATCAGCCCGTCCTCCTCCAGGGCCGCCATGTCGTTGCGGATCGTGGCGGCGGACACGCCGAGCGAGTGTCGCTCGACGAGTGCCTTGGAGCCGACGGGCTCGCGCGAGTGGACGTAGTCCTCCACGATGGCGCGCAGCACCTCGAGGCGGCGTGGCTCGGACATGGGCCAACTCCTCCCGGGCGTCTCGGCGTCGTCCTGTCTACGCTCCCGCGTGCTTAGCACTCGGAATCGCTAAGTGCTAAGTCTAATACCTTGGGCTGTTGTTAGCATGGTCGGCGCGCGGCGGCCGATCGGGCCGCCGCACGAGCGGGAAGGCGGCGGTCGCACGTGGACATCCACCAGTGGGGGGCGCAAGACCTCTCGGCACCGGTCCGGCGCAGGCTGCGCCAGGTGCCCGTGGCCGTCGGCATGGTGCTCGAGGACGCCGAGTCCGGCTGGGTCGGCGAGGTCCTGCGCACGGAACGGGCCGGCGGGGTGCGCACGATCGTCCTGGAGGACCGCCGCGGCCGGACCAGGTCCTTCCCGGCGGGATTCGGGTTCCTGCTCGAGGGCGAGCCGATCGAACTCACCGCCCCCGCGGGGCCGGCGAAGGCCACCGGCCCCCGGCGCACGGCGTCCGGCTCCATCGCCGTGGAGAACGCGCCCGCCCGCACCGCGCGGGCCAGCCGGATCTGGGTCGAGGGGAAGCACGACGCCGAGCTGGTCGAGAAGGTGTGGGGCCACGACCTGCGCGTCGAGGGCATCGTCGTCGAGCCCCTGCACGGGGTCGACGACCTGGCGGGCGCGGTGCGCGACTTCTCGCCGGGCCCCGGCCGGCGCCTCGGGATCCTGGTGGACCACCTCGTGGCCGGCTCCAAGGAGCGGCGCCTCGCCGATGCCGCCATGGCGGTCCCCGGCGCCCGCGGGAACGTCCTGATCGTGGGCCACCCCTATGTCGACGTGTGGCAAGCGATCCGGCCGGCCGTCCTCGGCATCCCGGCCTGGCCGGTGGTGCCCCGCGGCACGGATTGGAAGACGGGCATCCTGCGCGGCCTCGGCTGGCCACACTCGACGCCGGCCGACGTCGCGCTGGGCTGGAAGCGCCTGCTGGGCAGCGTGCGGACGTACGCCGACCTGGAACCGAGCCTGCTCGGCCGCGTCGAGGAGGTCATCGACTTCCTCACCGCCGAGTCCTAGCGCGGGCAGCCCGCCCGGACCGCTAGACTGGGCGCGGATCACATGACCAGCGAAAGGGACACAGCACACGTGGACTACGGGTTCAACAAGGATGCGCGGAGCGGTTCGGGAGACGCCGGCCGGTTCGAGGGCTCCTCGCCGTCCCCACTGCCGCTGACCCCGTCGGAGGACCGGCAGTGGGCGACCATCTCCCACTTCGGGGCGATCCTCGGTTGCATTCCCTCCGCCATCATCCACGTCGTGTACCGGGACCGGGGGCCGTTCACGGCCCAGGAGTCCAAGGAGGCCCTGAACTTCACGCTCCCGCCGACGATCCTGGCCGTCCTGGCCAACCTGCTGTCGCTGATCCCGTTCATCGGCGGCTTCTTCGCCGTCGTTGCCGTGGCCCTGTGGGTCTACATGACCGTCAGCGGCGTCGTCGCCGGCATCGAGGTCAACCGGGGCCGGCCGTACCGCTACCCGGTCAACCTGCGCCTGGTCAACTAGCCCCGGGCCCCGCCGGGCCGGCTAGAAGTCAAGCAGCCGCCGGACCACCAGGTCCGCCAGCAGCCGTCCCCGCAGGGTCGGCACGACCCGCCCGCGGACGGCGGCCACGCCGTCGACCAGCCCCTCCGCGACCAGGCCCGCCACCGCCTTCCGCCCGGCCGGGCGGAGATCGTCGACCGGGAGCCCGTCCGCGGTCCGGGTGGCCAGCATGACCCGCTCGAGGTGGAGCGCGTCGGCGTCGGGCGTCTCCCGTCCCGCGGCCGGCGACACTCCGGCGTCCACGCGCTGCTGGTAGGCGGCCGGGTGCTTCACGTTCCACCAGCGCAGGCCCCCCACGTGGGAGTGGGCGCCCGGGCCGGCCCCCCACCAGTCCCCGCCGCGCCAGTAGGCCACGTTGTGGCGGCAGCGGGTCGCCTCCGCGGTGCTCCAGTTGCTGACCTCGTACCAGCCGTAGCCGGCCGCGGCGAGCAGCTCGTCCGCCAGCAGGTACTTGTCCGCGTGGTCGTCGTCGTCCGGGGCCGGGACCTCCCCGCGCCGGACCTGCGCCGCCAGGCGCGTTCCCTCCTCCACGATCAGCGCGTACGCGGACACGTGGTCGGGGGCGTGGCCGAGCGCGGACTCGAGGCTGGTGCGCCAGTCCGCCAGGGACTCCCCCGGCGTGCCGAAGATCAGGTCCAGGCTCACGTCCAGGCCGGCGGCCCGCGCCCAGCGGACCGCGTCGCCGACGCGCTCGGGGCGGTGCGTGCGGTCAAGCGTGCGCAGCACGTGCGGCACGGCCGACTGCATGCCGAACGAGACCCTGGTGAACCCGGCCGCGGCCAGCTCCTCCAGGCCTTGCGGGGTCACGGAGTCGGGGTTGGCCTCCGTGGTCACCTCGGCCCCCGGGGCCAGGCCCCAGAGGTCCCGGATCCGCCCGAGCAGCAGCGCGAGGTCGCCCACGGGCAGCAGGGTGGGCGTGCCCCCGCCGAAGAACACGGTCTCCACGGGGCGGGCCGGGACGCCGGAGGCGGCCAGCGCGGCGGCGCCGAACGCCAGCTCCCCGGCCGCGGCCGCCGCGTACGTCTCCTGGCTCGCGCCGGATCCCAGCTCGCGGGCGGTGTACGTGTTGAAGTCGCAGTAGCCGCACCGGACGGCGCAGAACGGCACGTGGACGTACACGCCGAACGGCCGCCGGTCCGCGCCGGCGGCGCACGCCTCGGGCAGGAGGCCGTCCGCGGGGGCCGGGTCGCCCAGGGGCAGGGCAGAGGGCATGCGC
The DNA here is from genome assembly GCF_056782315.1 of Arthrobacter paludis. NCBI lineage: Bacteria > Bacillati > Actinomycetota > Actinomycetes > Micrococcales > Micrococcaceae > Arthrobacter > Arthrobacter paludis. Next base: position 9,018 of record NZ_JBXAEW010000010.1, on the reverse strand, counting down.
TACTTCTTCTTGGCCTTGGAGTCGTCGGAGGACAGGGCCGCCACGAAGGCCTCCTGCGGGACTTCCACGCGGCCGACCATCTTCATGCGCTTCTTGCCCTCCTTCTGCTTCTCGAGGAGCTTGCGCTTGCGCGAGATGTCGCCGCCGTAGCACTTGGCCAGGACGTCCTTGCGGATCGCGCGGATGTTCTCGCGGGCGATGATGCGCGAGCCGATGGCGGCCTGGATGGGGACCTCGAACTGCTGGCGCGGGATGAGCTCGCGCAGCTTCGTGGCCATCATCGTCCCGTACGCGTACGCCTTGTCCTTGTGCGTGATCGCGCTGAATGCGTCGACCTGCTCGCCCTGCAGGAGGATGTCCACCTTGACGAGGTCCGCGACCTGCTCGCCCTCGGCCTTCCAGTCCAGCGACGCGTAGCCGCGGGTCTTGGATTTGAGCTGGTCGAAGAAGTCGAACACGATCTCCGCCAGCGGCAGCGCGTAGCGCATCTCGACGCGGTCCTCGGAGAGGTAGTCCATGCCCTTGAGATTGCCGCGGCGGCCCTGGCAGAGCTCCATGATGGCGCCGACGAACTCGCTGGGCGCCAGGATCGTGGCGGCGACCATCGGCTCGTGGACCTCGAGGATCTTTCCCTCGGGGAACTCGCTGGGGTTCGTGACCGTCACGTGGCGCTTGTCGTCGGTGACGACGTCGTAGACCACGTTCGGCGCCGTGGAGATCAGGTCCAGGTTGAATTCGCGCTCGAGGCGCTCGCGGATGATCTCCAGGTGGAGCAGCCCCAGGAAGCCCACGCGGAAGCCGAAGCCCAGCGCGACGGACGTCTCCGGCTCGTAGACGAGCGCGGCGTCGTTGAGCTGGAGCTTGTCCAGGGCGTCGCGCAGGACCGGATAGTCGGAGCCGTCGATGGGGTAGAGCCCCGAGAAGACCATGGGCTTGGGCTCCTCGTAGCCGCCCAGCGACTCGGCGGCCGGCTTGGCGTCGTTCGTCACGGTGTCGCCGACCTTGGACAGGCGCACGTCCTTCACGCCGGTGATCAGGTACCCCACCTCGCCGACCCCCAGGCCGCGCGTGGGCTCGGGCTCCGGCGAGCTGACGCCGATCTCCAGCAGTTCGTGGTGGGCGCGCGTGGACATCATGCGGATCCGCTCGCGCGGGTTGAGCTTGCCGTCCACGACGCGGACGTAGGTGACCACGCCCCGGTACGTGTCGTACACGGAGTCGAAGATCATGGCCCGCGCGGGCGCCTCCGGGTCGCCCACGGGGGCCGGCAGCTCGGCGACGATCTTGTCCAGGAGCGCCTCGACGCCTTCGCCGGTCTTGCCGGAGACCTTCAGGACGTCCTCGGGTTCCCCGCCGATCAGCCCGGCCAGCTCGGCCGCGTACTTCTCGGGCTGGGCCGCCGGGAGGTCGATCTTGTTCAGGACGGGGATGATCGTCAGGTCGTTCTCCATGGCCAGATACAGGTTGGCCAGGGTCTGGGCCTCGATGCCCTGCGCGGCGTCCACGAGCAGGATGGCTCCCTCGCAGGCCGCCAGCGAGCGGGACACCTCGTAGGTGAAGTCCACGTGGCCCGGGGTGTCGATCATGTTCAGGGCGTAGGCGGTCCCGTCGAGCTCCCAGGGCATGCGCACGGCCTGGCTCTTGATGGTGATGCCGCGCTCGCGCTCGATGTCCATGCGGTCCAGGTACTGGGCCTTCATGGCGCGCTGCTCCACCACTCCGGTCAGCTGCAGCATGCGGTCGGCCAGCGTGGACTTGCCGTGGTCGATGTGCGCGATGATGCAGAAGTTCCGGATGAGCGCGGGGTCGGTGGAGGCTGGCACCGGCGCGGTGCGGGCCATGGGTGACACGGGGCGGTTCCTCACTGTCGGGTCGGCGCGGCGTTGCTGCCCGCGCGGGGCGGGCCGCCTGATTGCTTTCCCACCAGTCTCCCATGATCCGGGCGCGGCCCGCTCCCCCGCGGCGGACCGGCACGCGGTAGCGTTTCGGCCATGGCGAATGAACGGAGAACGCTGCAGCGCCTCGTGGCGCTGGCCGCCGACGTGGCCCGCGTGCTCGGAGGGGGTGGACGACGGCGGGGCCGTCCGGCCGGGAACCTCCCGGCGGGCACCGTCGGCCGCCCGGCCGGAACCGCCCGGGGGCACGGCCGGGGGGCCCGCGGCGGGCAGCGGCCGGCAGCGGCCTACCCCGGCGACTACGCGGGGCCCCTGCGCCCGGTCTACCGTCCCGCGCCGGACGGACTGCCCGATCCCGGGGAGATCGTCTGGGCGTGGGTGCCCTACGAGGAGGACCACGCCCGGGGCAAGGACCGGCCGGTGCTGCTCGTGGGGCGCGACGGCCCCTACCTGCTGGGGCTCATGCTCACGTCGCGGGACCGGAACCACGCGAACGGCCAGGATCCCGACTACGTGGACATCGGGTCCGGGCCGTGGGACGCGCGCGGCCGGCCCAGCGAGGTGAAACTGGACCGGGTGGTGAGGCTGTCCCCGGACGGCATCCGGCGCGAGGGGGCGGTCTTGGACCGGGCCCGCTTCGAGGCCGTCGCCGCGCGACTCGCCGCCCGGTAGCCGCGTCGCGGATCGGGCCGCGACCTGCTAACATTGAACGCTGTGTGTCCGCGCAGGTCGACGGGCACTTCTCCCGGGTCGCCATAGGTATCCCCACGCCGCTCAGTCGATGGCCCGGGAGGGACCCTCACGACCCCATTCACGCGAGTAGGATAGAGAGTTTATCCAGTGGCAAACATCAAGTCCCAGAAGAAGCGCATCCTGACCAACGAGAAGGCCCGCCTGCGCAACGCGGCCCTCAAGTCCGAGCTCAAGACGCTCATCCGTTCGGTCAACACCGCGGTCACCGCAGCCGACAAGGAGGCCGCCTCGGCCGCCCTCGCCAAGGCGACCCGCAAGCTGGACAAGGCCGTCAGCAAGGGCGTCCTCCACAAGAACCAGGCCGCCAACCGCAAGTCCGCGATCTCCAAGAAGGTCGCCGCGCTCTAACCCGGCCGGTGGTGCGAAGGGGCCGTCCCACATGGGGCGGCCCCTTTGTCGTGCCCCGGGGAGCGTGGCCGTCGAAGCCTAGCGCCGGGCGGCGAGGGCGATGCCGGTCACGGCCCGCTCGACCGCGTACTCCGGGTCGCGCGACGCCCCCTTGACCTGGGCGTCGGCCTCGGCGACCAGGCGCAGGCAGCGGACGAGGTCGTCCGCGCTCCAGTAGCGTGCCTGCTCCTGGGCCTGCTGGACCTGCCAGGGCGCCATGCCCAGCTCCTTGGCCAGCTGGCCCGGCGACTTCCGCTGCCCCGCGACCTTCGCGACCTGCCGCAGCTTCAGGGCGAGGGCCGCCACGATCGGGACCGGATCGGTGCCCGTGGCCAGGGCGTGCCGCAGGGTCCCGAGGGCCGCCGCCCCCTGGCCGGTCAGCGCCGCGTCCGCGACCTTGAAGCCCGTGGCCTCGACGCGCCCGCCGAAGTACCGGTCCACCGTCTCCTGGTCGACCTGTCCCGCGGTGTCCTGCACCAGTTGGGAGCAGGCGGCGCCGAGTTCGGCGAGCTCGCCCCCGACGGCGGCCACGAGGGCGCGCGCCGCGTCGGGCGCGATCCGCCGCTTCGCCTGCTTGAACTCCTGCGCCACGAAGTCGAGCTTGTCGGAGTCGCGCTTGAGGGGCTGGCAGTCCACGACGACGGCGCCGGCCTTCTTGAGGGCGTCGAGGAGCTTCTTGCCGCGGTTGCCGCCGGAGTGGTGCATCACGACGACAACGTCGTCGGCGGGGGCCGCGCAGTATTCGAGGGCGTCGGCGAGGAAGTCGTCGCCCATCGAGGCCAGGCCGGTGGCCTCGATGGCCTTCGCCTCGCCGAAGAGCGACGGGCTCGCCGCGAGCAGCAGCTGCCCCCGCTCGTAGGAGGCGGCGTCGAACCGGGTGGTCTCGAGACCGCCCCGGAGCTCCCGGACGCGCGTGCGGATGCGGTCCATGGCGCGCGCCGCCAGGTAGTCCTCGGCGCCCTGCAACAGGACCAGGGGCGCCGGCTCGACCGTGCGCCAGGCGGAGTCGGCCGGGCCCCTGCCGGTGGACCGTGCTGCCATGGGTGTTCCTCTCCGTCGCCTGCCCCAGCATCCTACCCGCCCGCCGGCACCCCGCCCGTGCCCCGGACGACGGCCCCCTGCCCGCGCCGCAGGTCGATGGTGACCGTCCCCGCGAGGTCCGTGCGGTACGTCTCCGCCCCCACCCCGGCCAGGGCCTCTTGGATCGGCGGGGTCGGGTGGCCGTAGCGGTTGCCGGCCCCCACGCCGATGAGGGCCGCGTCCGGGCGCACGGTCCGGATCACCTCCGTGCCTCCATTGGCGGCCCCGTGGTGGCTCACCTTCAGCAGGTCGGCGCGGAGCCCGGGGTGGGCGGCCAGGACCGCGGACAGGGCCTGCTCCTCGGCGTCGCCCGTGGCGAGCAGCGTCACCGGGGCCGCGTCGGGCGGGGCGACCGTGAACAGGACGACCAGCGAAGCGTCGTTCTCCGACCCGGCAGGGTGGTCCCGCGCCGGCCCGAGGACGTTCCAGCGCACGTGCCCCGCTGCACCGCTCTGCCCGGCCTGTCCCCGCGCGGGACGGGCCCCGCGGACGGGGTCCGGTCGGCTGCTTCCGGCCGTCGAGAACAGGACCAGGTCGACGTCGAGGTCGTGCAGCGCCCGGAGGCCGCCCGCGTGGTCGGCGTGCAGGTGCGTCAGGAACAGGGCGTCAACGCGCTCGATCCCCAGAAGTTCCAGACAGTCCGCGAGTGGTTCCGGCTCCGGTCCGGTGTCCACCAACACGGCACTGGCGCGCCCCGTCCGCAGGGCGAACGCGTCTCCCTGGCCGACGTCGCATGCGGCCACGTCCCAGGCGGGGACCGGCCGCGGAACCAGGTGGGTGGCCGGCCACGCGACGGCCGCGGCCACGGCGCAGGCCCCCGCAGACGCGGATCGGGCGAGTGCCAGCCACGGCCGGGGACGCCCGGCCGCCGCGTCGTCCGGCGGGACCGGCCCGGCGGCGTCCGCCCCGCCCTCGGCGCCCGCCGCACGCGGGCCCGCCCGTGCGCCCGCGAGGGCCAGCAGCGCCGCCGCCAGGGCCAGCACCGCGATCGCCCACGCGGCCGCGATACCCGGCAGCCCTGGCGGCCATTCAAGGCCCGCACCCGGCCACGCGGCGGCCATGCGGCCGATGCCGCCGACCGCCGCGGCAGGCAGTCCCGCCGCCCACACCAAGGGCAGCGTCACCGGGGCGGGCATCCAGCCGAGCACCAACGCGGTGGTTCCGGCGACGGTCACTAGGGGAACGAGCGGGGCGGCGAGGATGTTGGCCGGGAGGGCGTAGGCGGCGACCTCGGCGTCGAACGTGACGAGCACGGGAAGGCACAGGACCTGGGCGGCGAGGGAGACCGCGGCGCCCTCGGCCAGCCAGCGTGGCAGGATCCTGCCCAGCACGCCCGCGAGCGGACGCCCGACGGCCACGATCCCGGCGGTGGCCAGCACGGACAGCTGGAACGCGGCCTCGTCCACGAATGCCGGCCGCCACGCCAGGAGGACCACCACGCACAGCGAAAGGGCCGCCGCGGCGTGGCGACCGCGCCCGGCGTACACCGCGGCCGCGGAGATCGCGCCCATGGTGGCCGCGCGGACGACGCTCGGGTCCGGCCCCACGAGCAGCACGAAGCCCGCCAACCCGGCCAGGGCCGCCACGGAGCCGGCGGCGCGGGCCGCACGGAGCGCCCGGGCCAGCCAGAGCAGCGTCCCCATGACGACCGCGCAGTTCGACCCGCTGACGGCGGTCAGGTGGGCCAGCCCCGAGCCGCGCATGGCCTCCCGCAGGCCGTCGTCCTGTCCCGAGCGGTCCCCCATGACCACGCCCGGCAGCAGTGCGGGGCCGTCGCCCGGGAGCGGCGCGGCCGCCGCGACCAGCCGTTCCCGCAGGCGCTCCCCCGGGGCGGGCGGAGCCGGCTCGACCCGCAGGGGGCCGGCGGCCCGCAGCCACAGCGTCGCGCCGTCCCAGCGGGCCTCGCCGAGCCCCTCGATCCGGTCGCCCCGGCCGGGGATGGCCCCACCGAGGAGCCGGACCGGCAGCACGGCGACCGCGCTGGTCCGCAGTTCCCGCCAGCTTCCGTCGAGGGCGAACCGCTCAAGCCGGACGTCGGCCAGGAGTTGGCCCGTCCGCGCTCCCGGGTCGGCCTCGTCGCCCCACGCGGCGGGCGCGGCCACGGCCCGGGGCTCGGAGCGGACGACGGCCGCGAACCGCAGGGAGGCGCCCGTTTCCAGGTGCGCGTCGAGCAGCGGGCTCTCGGTCGACGCCGCCTGCACCGCCGCCGACGCCGACACGATCGCCGCGCCGGCCAGCACCGCGGCCACCGGGGACCACCAGCGCGCCCCGTGCGCGAACAGTCCGCGGCCCCGATGGCTGGTCCAGGCGAGCACCGCGCACGCGGCCAGGCTGGACACCGCGGCCCACGCCCGGGGAACGGAGCCGAGCGGGACGAGGACGGCGGCAGCGGCCCACGCCCCTCCGGCGACCCACACCAGGCGCAGGTCCATCGGTTCCGCGGCAGCGGCCGGGCGCCGGCGCGGCTTCACGGCGCCGTGACCAGGGGCTCGATCTCGCCCAGCACGGAGGGCCCGATGCCGGACACGGCGTCGAGTTCCGCGACACTGCCGAAGGGACCGTTCCGCTCCCGGAACTCGATGATGCGGGCTGCGAGCGCGGGGCCGATCCCCGGCAACTCCTCCAGGGCGCCCGCATCGGCCGTGTTGAGGTTGACCGGCGCCGCTCCCCCGGCCGACGCGGCGCCCGCGGCCGGGCCCGCGGAGGCCCCCGACGGCACGGCGCCGCGGACCGGAATGAGCAGTTGCTGGCCGTCCACGACCGGCGCCGCGAGGTTGATGGCCGACGGGTCCGCGTCGCGGGACAGACCCCCTGCCGCGGCCACGGCCTCGTGGGCCCGGGTGCCGGCCGGCAGGGCGTAGACGCCCGGGTCCGCGACGGCGCCGGCGACGTGCACCACGACGCTTCCGCCCACCCGGCCCGATCTGTCCGGTGGGCGCGTCGCGGGCCCTCCCCCGCGGGCCCCGCCCGTCTCGCCCGGTCCGTCCCCCGCCTGGGCCGGGTCCGCGGCACCGGGCGCGGCATCCCCGGCGTCGGGCGAGAAGTCCACCCGGCCGAGCTCGCGGCCCGACCCCTGGACGGGCCACAGGAGGAGGCTGGCGGCGACCCACACGACGGCTCCGACCAGCACCACGAGCAGCGTGCCGCGGTTCAGCAGCGCACGTAGCGGGGGCGCTGGGAGGCGCGGGACGCGGACGGCGTCGCGCGTCTCCCAGCGGTGTCGGACCATGCAAGCACGCTAGGCGCCGCAGGCCTGGCCGGGTCGTCCAGCGGGCCGGGTTGGGGACGGCGGGCGCCGTGGGCCGCCCTGTGGAGGGGCGGCCACGGCGCACCGGCCTGGGGCCTTCGGGCTAGCGAGCCAGCGCCGCTGCGCGCCGTGGCGGTCGAAAGTTCCGGTTCGGCTCGCCCGTGGCGTATCGCCGGGGCCGGTTTGGGACCGATGATGGTGGTGTCTGCCGCGGTGACGCCGGTCCGTCCTTGGTGCATCGGTTTGGCCCGTGGGCTAGCGTGGCGCGGAGGGCCCCCACGGGCACCGTGGATTGTTGCCTCGAGCACGAGTACTAGATTCCTGAATCCCAACAGCCCTCTCCACGGCAGGCGCACAACCGAAGACCACTGCTGTCAGGGGAGGTTCGCCATCATGGATTTGATCCACGAGAGGTCCGCGGGGATCGACATCTCCAAGCGCGACGCGAAGGTCGCCATCCGCGCCCCGGGCAAACGGCCCGGGACCTTCACCACCACAGTCACCACCTGGGGAGCGACCACGAACGAGATCCTGGCCCTGCGCGAGATGCTGCTGGCCGAGCGGGTCACGACGGTGGTGATGGAGGCGACCAGCGACTACTGGAAGCCCTTCTACTACCTCTTCGAGGACGTGCTGCCGGTGATGCTGGTCAACGCCAAGGCCGCCCGGAACATCCCGGGCCGCAAAACGGATGTCTCCGACGCCGCATGGCTGGCCCAGCTCGGCGCGCACGGGCTGCTGCGCGCCTGCTTCGTCCCGCCCGAGCCGGTCCGGCAGCTGCGGGACCTGACCCGGGCACGGACGCTGGCGACCCAGGACCGCACCCGGGAGATCCACAGGCTGGAGAAGTTCCTCGAGTCCACCGGAATCAAGCTCTCCTCGACCGCCTCGGAGCTGACCGGGGTCTCGGCCCGCGCGATGCTCGAGGCGCTCGTCGCCGGCGAACGCGACCCGCAGGTCCTGGCGGACCTGGCCCGGGGCACCCTTCGCCGGCGGCTCCCCGAACTCGTCGAGGCCCTCACCGGCCGCTTCACGGACCACCACGCGTTCATCTGCCGGATGCACCTGGAGCGGATCGATTCGATGACGGAATGGATCGACCAGCTCACCGCCCGCATCGAGGAGGCGATGTCCCCCTTTCGCGCCGCGAGGGACTTCCTCGCCACCATCCCCGGGGTCTCCACCACCGTCGCCGACACCGTCGTCGCGGAAACCGGGGCCGACATGAGCCGCTTCCAGACCCCGGGCCGGCTCTGCTCCTGGGCCGGGCTCGTCCCAGGCCACAACGAATCCGCCGGACGGGTCAAGTCCAGCAAGACCCGGCCCGGGAACCGCTACCTCAAGGGCGCCCTCGGCACCGCCGCGCTCTCGATCGCCCGACACCCCAAAAACACCTACCTCGGCGCCCGCTACAAGCGGATCGCCGCCCGCCGCGGCCGGACCAAGGCCCTCGTCGCGACCGAGCACGCCATCCTCGAGGCCGCCTGGCACATGCTCGCCCAAGGCGAGTGCTACCAAGACCCCGGATCGGACTCCCTCACCAGGATGGATCCCGCCAGGGCCAAGAACAACGCGATCAGGCACCTGAAGGCCCTCGGCTACAACGTCACCCTCAGCCCCACCGTCGCAGCATGACCCACCTACTTTCGTACTAGG